>JAFAVO010000095.1 GCA_019242385.1 Gammaproteobacteria bacterium
CTGTTCCCGAACGCCATCAGCCTGGAGCCTGACGACTCGGGCGAGCACCTGTGGGCCGTGTTTCTGGACGACGAGCTCAGCCGGATCAGCCTGCTCTATGACAGCACCGACGAGCTGCTGAACGCCCAGGCAGCGGCGACGATCGCCGCGTTCGCGCGCGCCAAGGCGGAAAGAAGAGTAGGAAATAATGGTAGCGGGGGCAGGATTTGAACCTGCGACCTTCGGGTTATGAGCCCGACGAGCTGCCAGACTGCTCCACCCCGCACCAGGAGGGGCGCGCATTCTACAAGCGGACACCCTAAGCGGCAATACCGAAGCTAGCGGCGCAGATTGCGGCGCCGCGGCTGGCCACTCCAGGCAGCGGGCACCCCCGGGATGGCGCGGTCCGAGCCAGCTATAGAAAAGGAGGGCCGCTTTTGCTGAGGCGGACGCCAGACCGAGGCCACTCTCAGGCGATTGCCCCGGCGATCCTCCTTGCGAGGCTCGCGGCCGCCTCGCGCTCCAGACCTCGCGCTGGCCAGCCGATGCCGAGGCCTTCGCGTGAGTTCGGCTTCGGAATGATGTGAAAGTGCACGTGTGGGACGGCCTGGTGCGCACCCTGGCCATTGTTCTCGAGCACGTTGTATTCCTTCACACCGGTCGCCGCGACTACCGCCCGGCACAGGCGCGGGAGCACGCGTCCGATGGCGGCGGCCGACTCATCCGACAGCAGGTCCAGTGTCTCGGCGGCCTCCTTGGGTACCACGAGCACATGCCCCTCAGCCAGCGGATTGATATCGAGAAAAGCCAGGACCTTCTCGTCCTCGTACACTTTGTTGCAGGGGATCTCGCCGCGGATGATCTTGCCGAACACCGTGTCTGTCATGACGACCCTCCAGCAAGGCCTGAGCTTTCATGCTCATTGTCGCTCAGGAGGGGCGCATCCTCGAAGCTTTATGATTTAGGGTCGCCGGATCCGTAAACTCTGCGCTTCGCTGCCCGCCTTGGTGCGTGGAGCTGCAGCTCCTGCGCGCGTTCCGCTAAGAATAAGGAGTCTCTGTGATCGATCGTCGCCAGTTTCTCGGCGCCGCCACCGCTACGGTGGTGAGCGCTGCCGTCGCCAACGCATTCCGTCAGGTGGCCGGAGCCGCTGCACCGCCAGCGCGGGATACTACCGCGCAGCTCAACGCGCTCTTCGATGCCTTCATGGATGAGCGCTTCAAGGAGAACCCTGAGCTCGTAACGGTCCTCGGGCTCGATAAGGACAAGTACGCCTGGGCGAAGTCCAGACTTACCGATGCATCGCTGGCACACGCTCGTGAGGTCAAGCGCAACAACGCCGCGCGGCTGAAGCGCTTGCGGGCTTTCGGGCCGGGGGCGCTCAGTGGCGCCGATCTTGCGAATTACGACACGGTCGAGTTCCAGATGGAGACCATCGTCCATAGCGAGCCTTTCGACTATGGCGACATAGGCCGACCGTACGTCCTGAGTCAGCTCACGGGTGCCTATCAGAGCATCCCGACCTTCCTCGACCGTCAGCACCAGATTGCAACCAAGGAGGATGCGCAGGCGTATGTGGCGCGTCTGCGTGCCTTTGCCGTGGTGCTCGATCAGGAGACCGAGCGCATGCGCCACGATGCGGGGCTGAAGGTGATTCCGCCCGACTTCCTCATCGACCGCACGCTCGAGCAAATGCGGACTTTTCGGGCACCGGCGCCGGCGGATTCGATTCTCAGCACCTCGCTCGCGCGGCGCACGCGCCAGCTCGGCCTCGCCGGCAACTACGGCGAGGAGGCGGCGCGCCTGGTCGGCGCCGAGGTATATCCGGCACTCGATCGGCAGGCGAAGGCGCTTGGAGAGCTGCGGCCGCGCGCGGGGCACGACGCCAGTGTCACTCGTCTCCCCGATGGCGCGGCGTTCTACCAGCTGGCGCTCCGCCAGTCCACCACCACCGAGATGACGGCCGCGGAGGTGCACGAGCTCGGGCTCGAGCAGGCCAAGGCCCATTCCGCCAGCATGGACGCACTGCTGCGCGCGCAGGGCAAGACCAGTGGCACCGTGGCCGAGCGGGCGCAGGCGCTCGCGAAGGAACCACAGCATCTGTTTCCCAACACGGACGCCGGGCGGCAGCAGATCCTCGATTACTGCAACGGCCTCATCAAGGCTCTGGAGCCGCACCTGCTGCAGTACTTTCGCATCCTGCCGAAGGCGTCGGTGGAGATTCGCCGGGTACCCGCCTACACGGAAGCGGGCGCGCCCGGAGGCTACTACCAGATCCCGGCGCTCGATGGGTCGCGTCCGGGAGCCTTCTACATCAATCTGCGCGACACCAGCGAATGGCCGCGATGGAAGCTGCCGACCCTGGTTTATCACGAGTCCGAACCCGGACATCACTTCCACCTGGCGCTGGTGCTGGAGCTTCCCTCCCTGCCACTGATCCGCAAGGCGGGCGGGAGCTTCTCCGCCAACACGGAGGGCTGGGCTCTGTACGCCGAGCAACTGTGCGATGAGATGGGGCTGTATGCGAACGACCCGCTCGGGCGGCTCGGCATGCTGCAGTCGGCCCTCTTTCGTGCGGCGCGTTGTGTCGTCGACACGGGTATCCACGACAAGGGCTGGAGCCGTGAGCGGGCCATCGACTACATGGTGGAAACGACGGGCGATAACCGCAGTTCGATGACGACCGAGGTCGAGCGTTACTGCACCTGGCCTGGACAGGCCACCAGCTACAAGGTCGGACAGACGCGATGGCTCGCGCTGCGCAGCGAGGCGCGGCAGCGCCTCGGACCCAAGTTCGACATCCGCGACTTCCACGATGTCGGGCTGACGGCCGCGCCCATGCCGCTTTCGGTGCTCGAGCGTGTAATCAATGAATGGCTCAAGGGGCGCGGTGCTTGAGCCCGCAGCCGCACCCGTGGCGCGGCTGCAGCCGCCGGCATGGTATCCGCAGCGCTGCGCGGAACTGGAAGTTGCCTCTGGTCCTGTGGGTGCTGTGCGGCGCGGCCCGCGCGGCGAGTTATCCGCCGCCGGTCGAGGGTGACTTCGTCATTGCGGATTTCCATTTCGCCTCCGGCGAATCCCTGCCGCAGCTGCGTATTCACTATCGGACCTTGGGTAAGCCGCGCAGCGACGCGCACGGTGTGGTGCGCAACGCGGTGCTCATCATGCACGGGACCGGCGGCTCCGGTGCGAGCCTGGTGCGGTCTGAGTTCGCCGGGGAGCTTTTCGGCCCGGGACAACCGCTCGACGCCAACCGCTACTTCATCGTGCTGCCCGATGGCCTCGGCCATGGGCGGTCCAGCAAGCCGAGCGATGGCCTGCGCGCCCGCTTTCCGCACTACGGTTACCACGACATGGTGCAGGCGCAGTACCTGCTGCTCACCCAGGGACTGAAGGTGAACCATGCGCGGCTCGTCATGGGGACCTCGATGGGCGCCATGCACACCTGGCTCTGGGGCGAGCAGCATCCGCAATTCATGGATGCGCTCATGCCCCTCGCGAGCCTGCCCATACAGGTTGCGGGGCGCAACCGTGCATGGCGACACACGATCATCGAGGCTATCCGCAACGACCCGGAGTGGAAGGGCGGGGACTATCAGAGTGAGCCGGCCGCGCTGCGCACGGCCATCGCGATGCTGTGGCTCATGAGCAGCAATCCGGTGCTGAGGCAACAGGAGGCACCGACGCTCGAGCAGGCCGATACGGTGCTCGATACCTATATCGAAACCGGTCTCAGCAGCACCGATGCCAACGATCTGATGTACGCACTCGCGGCCTCGCGCGACTATGATCCGGGCCCCGCTCTCGAGAGGATCGAGGCGCCGCTCCTGGCGATCAACTCAGCGGACGATCTGATCAATCCTCCGGAGCTCGGCATTCTCGAGCGCGAGGTCAAACGCGTGCCACACGGGCGTGCCATCCTCATCCCCTACAGCGACAAGACTCATGGGCACGGCTCGCATACCTACGCGGTGCTGTGGAAGCCGTACCTGGAGGAGCTGCTGAGATCGCCAGAGCGCTGAGCGCAGGTTTATGCGCCGCGGACGTGACCTGGGGTGAGCTCGGCGATGCTGTTGCAGCCGAGCTGGCCGAGCACCCGATCGATTTCGCTGGTGAGGATGGCGAGCGCACGATCCACTCCGCGCGCACCACCGGCGATCAGCCCATAAAGCGTTGCGCGTCCGAGGAGCACTGCCTCGGCACCGAGCGCCAGCGCCTTGACCACATCGGTGCCGCGGCGAAAGCCACCATCGATGAGCACCGCAAGGCGCCCGCCCGCGGCGGCCTTGATCTCCGGCAGTACCTCGATCGGCGCCACGCAGTAATCGAGCTGACGGCCGCCGTGGTTACTTACCACGATGCCATCGGCGCCGAGCGCGGCGGCGCGTTCGGCGTCCGCGGCGCTCAGCACGCCCTTCAGAAGCAGCTTGCCCGGCCAGTGCTCACGGATCCAGCCGATGTCGTTCCAGTCGATGGTCGCATCGAACAGGCGCGGAATGACGGTGCTGGCCCCCATCGGTGTGAGGTTGGCGGGCACGAACGGCTCGAGATTGCGGAACCGCGGCAGTCCATGACGCAGCAGCACTTCCCACAGCCAGCGCGGGTGACGCAATGCGTCGAGCGAGGCGCGCAGGGTTGGTTTACCGGGTGCGCGGTAGCCGCGCTGATCCCATTCGCGATTGCCGAAGACATTGGCGTCGGTGGTGAATACGAGCGCCTCGTAGCCAGCGGCCGCGGCGCGGCGCATGATCTCGCGCGGCACCGCACGTTCCTTTACCACGTACAGCTGCATCCACAACCGGCCACCGGCCCGGCTCGCGACCTCCTCCAGGAGCGTGGTGGAGACCGTGCTCAGGGTGTAGGGAATGCCGAGCTGCGCCGCGGCACGCGCGAGAATGACGTCGCCATCCCGATGCAGCAGCCCATTGAGCCCCGTCGGCGCAATGACGAGCGGTGCGTTCGCCGGGCGGCCGAGGATCGTGCTCCGCAGCTGGCGGCCGGAGGTGTTCACGAGGGTCTGCGGCAGGAGGCGCAGGCGCCTGAGGGCCTCGCGGTTGCCGCTGATCGTCATCTCATCTTCAGCGCCACTCTCGACGTATTCGAACACGAACCCGGGCACGCTGCGCCGGGCAAGGTCACGCAGGTCAGCGATATTGAGCGCGCGCGTGAGGTTGCGGCTTGCGAACGCACGGCGTTTCCAGGGCATGGGATGGACGCGCGCCTTGTGCGTGCCTTATTCGTGCAGTGCCACGTGGATGCGGTCGGCAACGAAGCTGTTGCTCGCGCTGTCGTATTGGCCGTAGGCGACCAGTCGGAAGATCTTGTTGGTGCCCTTGAAATCGGCCTCGACCGCGCTGGCGAAGGCTGCCGCCGTGTTGAACACCGAAATGCCGGTTGTGAGCGTGGTGCTGCCGATCGCCAGCTGCAGGTTGTTCTGGTCGGCGCCGGTGGTGGTGATGAGCGGGCTCTGCGGCAGGCTCTTCAGATCGAGGCTGGCCGGCCCGGTACGGATCTCGTGGATGGTACCGAGGTCGGGGTCGGCGAGATTCACCACCAGCCCGGTGCTCGAGATGCTGGTGAAGGGAGCGGTCGAGCCGCCGTTGATCCAGTCGATGACCAGGGTCTGCAGGGAGCTCGGTCCCGGAGTGAGCGCGCGTGCAGCAAAATCCGGCGGGGCGGCGCCAAAGGGCGCAACCGTCCCCTGCATCTGCAGCAGCTCACCGGTCGTGGTGACCGGACCCGGTGGTACTGCGCTCGTGTCGACCACATAGGCAGCGGGATTGGCGTCATGACCGGAGAGCCCGGTGCCCGCAAAGTTCAGCTCGGTGGGCGCGAAGCGGCCGAGCGAGAGCAGATCGAGTGTGGTGTCGGCGTTCTGCGTACCCCACAGCGCGGTCGGGCGCAGCCGCAGAAGACCCGCGGTCGCATCGAGGCCCGTCGGCACCGTGCCGCTCGAGTCAAACCCCGTCGGCTGTCCGGCCACGGTGATCTGCTGACCGACGGAGACGTTGGCGATCGTCAGGCCAGGAGTGGCCACACCGTCCTCGAATACCGAGGTGTTGCTGCCGAGTGTCACCGGCAGGCTGTCGACGTAGGAGGTAACACCGAGCGGGGTGACGAAATCGCTGGCCCGCATCGTCAGCCTGTCACCGCTGCGGGCGCTGACGGTACCGGTCACGTAGTAAGCAAGCTGACTCTCCTGACTGGTGCCGGCGTAGACCTCGGTCGCATTGAAAGTCGGAGTGACCCCGGAAAGATTGTCGAGCGTGCCGTACACCGCGAGCGGGCTGTTCTGCTGCAGCTGTGCGACCGCTGCGAGGCCGGCCGAGCCGGTGTAGACGGTGCCGTTGACACTGAAGTAGGTTGTCGCGTTGGTATTGACGATCACCGCGCCGAGGGCCAGTCCCGAGAGGCTATAGAACGGACGCGCATTCATGTAGAAGCCGCTCGGCACGTCCTGAGTAGTCACGAAAAGGCCGCGCAGGCGCAGCAGCGTGGAATCCACCGGCGCCGGCCGCATGACCGCGAATGGCTGCACCTGCACCACCGCGGGCGCCGTGGCCGTCGTGAGC
>JAFAVO010000108.1 GCA_019242385.1 Gammaproteobacteria bacterium
TGCCCAGATGGCGAAGATCGATTCGAGTATCGATTGCGAGTAGGTGACGATGAGCGTCGCCGCGGCCAGCAGCGCGAGCGCCGGGCGCGCGCCGAGCAAGCGCCACGCGCCGCGCCGGGACTCCTGCGGATGCTGCAGGCGGTGCTCGGCCGTATGGCTCTCCGGCAGCACGAATCTCACCAGCAGGATGGCGAGCAGGCTCGTTCCCACCGACACCGCCGCCGGCAGAGCGAAGTTGGCGGTGCGCGGATCGCCGCCCGCGAGCAGTCCGCCGATCGGCTGACCGAGCGTGAAGCCGATGCCGATCGCAGCGCCGACCACCCCGAGCGAGGCGGCGCGCTTGTCCGGCGCGCTGACATCGGTCGCATAGGCGAAGGCGGCGGCGATGTTGCCCGCCATTGCGCCGGCGATCACCCGCGAGGCGAGCAGCCACCAGATGTTCTGCGCGAAACCGAGCAGCACGTAGGAGACGCACGCACCGGCGAGACTCGTCATGAGAATCGGGCGGCGGCCGAAGCCATCGCTGAGCCGCCCCCACCAGGGGGCGGCGATCAGCTGACACAGCGAGTAACTCCCCAGCACCGGGGTGATGAACTGCGGTGCCACACCGAAACGATCGGCCATGTACGGCACGAGCGGGATCAGGATGCCGAACCCGAGCGTGTCGATGACACAGAAGCAGAAAAGCGCAGCCAGTTCCCGCGACAACCTGCAACGACCCGCTGTGGTTAGTGTCCGGAGACGATCGCCGAGATGTCCACGCCCGGTTGTGCCGCGGGCGGCAGCGCATCGCGCGCGGCGCGCACCACCAGGCTCGGCAGACGATTGTCGTCCCAGCCGCTGTCGCGCCCACCCGCAGGCCCGGTGCAAAGGATCGCGATCTGCAGCGAAGGTAGCAGCCACAACCGGTTGCCGCCCTGCCCCTCCACCGCATACAGATCGCGTGCCGCCGGCAGCTCGCGGCCCGGCGCGGCAGGCCAGCGCACCCGTACATATGCCCCGTATTGCGGATCGGACTGCGCAGGTGAGCGCATGAGCGTCACCCATCCGGGCCGGATGACCTCATCGCCCCGGTAGTTGCCATCGCGCAGCAGTAACTGTCCGATACGGATCCAGTCGCCCTGGTGTGCCAGCATGCAGCAGTCGGCGTGTGCGGCGCCCTGGGGCCGATCGAGCGTCAGCGAGGCATCGCCCGCGCCGATGCGCCGCCACAGCGCCTGCGAGAGATAGCTGGCGTAACGCTGCTGAGTCGCGCGCTCGAGCACGAGAGCGAGCAGCTGCGGATCAGTCGCCTGCTCGGTGCGGCTCACGCCCGGAGTCCGCGCCAGAGGTGTGTGCAGCAGCTGCGCAGTGAGATCCCCGGAGCCGCGGCGCGCGCCGTCCGCGGCGAGCCCGCTCGACATCTGCAGCAGGTTGCGCACGGTGATCTCGCCGCGCGGGTCGTGACTCCATTCACCGATGAATGCGCCGACCGGCTGATCCGGCCAGCCGATCAGCCGGTGAGAGAACGCCGCACCGGCGGCAAGCGCGGCGAGCAGCGGCGTGAATGACTGCGCATCCTCCACGGTATCGAAGCTCGTGCCGTGCCAGTAACGCTCGAAGACGATGTGATCGTGCCGACTCACGATCAGCGCGAGCGAGCCGTGAGCGGCGGCGTAGTCGGCTGCAGACTCCAGGACGGCAGCATCGAGCTGCTCGGTCTCGGGCGGCACGCGCGGCGCCGGCGGGCTGTTGCCGCCCAGGACCAGCTCCCGTGGCGGCGCGCGCGAGCCCTGCCACAGCAGCACCAGGGCGAGAACGAAAGCCAGCGCCACCGGCACTCCGATCAGCAGCGCGCGCCGTTTCAGTGGGCGAGTCGCCATGGGCCGCATTGGAACACAGTTACCGGCCGGGAATCGGTTATTCTCGGGCCGAATCGCCGATCATGCTCCCGGGGGTGTCCATGCGACTGCGGCTGCTCGCGCCGCGCTACTGGCCTACGTGGATTGGGCTCGGGCTGCTGCGGCTGTTGGTGCTGCTGCCTTTTGGCGCCATGGTGCGCGTCGGTCGCTGGCTCGGATTCCTGCTGCGCCATCTGCCGCTCGGCTTCACGCAAACCGCACGCCGCAACATCGAGCTGTGCCTGCCCGAGCTCTCGGCGGCGCAGCGGGTGCAGCTGCTGAAGGAGCACTTCGCCAATCTCGGGATCGCGCTGCTCGAGATTCCTTTCGCCTGGTGGAGCCGGCCCGAGAAGCTCGACAAGCTCGTGCGTCTCGAGGGTACCGAGCATCTGCAGGCGGCGCTGGCGCAGGGACGCGGTGCCATAGTGCTCACCGCACACTTCACTTCGCTCGAGATGGCGGGGTGGGCGATCGCACACGTCGCCACCATCGGTTACCTGTACCGACCGCCGAAGAACGAGGTGATCGCCTACGCCTTCGAGCGCTATCGCGTCGGCTGGGGCGGACACGGCATACCGCGCGACGACATCCGCGCATTCATAGGCGCGCTGAAGAAAAACGAGTGCGTGTGGTACGCGCCCGATCAGAGCTATCGCAAGAAAGGTGCCGAGATGGTGCCGTTATTCGGCATCCCTGCGGCGAGCAACACCCTCACGTCGCGTCTCGCGCGCGTGACCGGCGCACCGGTGCTGCCCTACTTCTTCCACCGGCTGCCGGGTGCGCAGGGCTACCTCGGCGTGATCCATCCGCCGTTCGATCACTTTCCCAGCGATTCCGCGATCGCCGACACGGCGCGCTTCTACCGCATGATCGAGGCACAGGTCCGCCTGGTCCCCGAGCAGTACCTGTGGATCCATCGCCGCTTCAAGGGACTCTCGCCCGACTATCCCGATTACTACGGCCGGCAGTTGCCGCGCCAGACGAGCCCATGAGGCCGGCCGCAAAGCGATGAGTGGCGCCGCAGCGATGAGTGGTGCCGCAGCGATGAGCTGTGACCTGCTGGTCATCGGCGGTGGTGTCAACGGCACCGGCATCGCGCGCGATGCCGCCGGGCGCGGACTGTCGGTGATCCTGTGCGAGCAGGACGATCTGGCCGCGCACACCTCATCCGCCAGCACTGGCTTGATTCACGGCGGACTGCGTTATCTCGAGGAGCTGCATTTCGCGCTGGTGCGCAAGGCGCTGCGCGAGCGCGAGCTGCTGCTCGCGGCCGCGCCGCACATCATACGGCCGTTGCGCTTCGTGATGCCGCACGCCGCGCACCTGCGCCCGGCGTGGATGATCCGTGCGGGACTGTTCCTCTACGACCATCTCGCCCCGCGCCAGCGCCTGCCGGCCTCCTCCGTCATCGACCTGCGCACCCACGTGGCGGGCACGGCGCTGCAGGCGCCGTACCGGCACGGCTTCGTGTACTCCGACGGCCAGGTCGATGACGCGCGGCTCGTCGTGCTCAATGCGCTCGATGCGCAGGCCCGTGGCGCCACCATTCTCACGCACACCCGTTGCGAGCGGCTGACCCCGCTCGCCGGAAGCTGGCGCGCGCTGCTGCGCGCTACGACCGGGGAGCAGTGGGTAAGCGCGCGCGCCGTGGCCAACGCCACCGGACCGTGGGCCAGTGCTTTCCTCGCCGCGATTCTGCCCGGAAGGGCACAGCATCAGCTGCGGCTCGTTAAGGGCAGTCACCTGGTGGTGCCGCGGCTGTTCGCGCACCGCTTCGCGTACGTCTTTCAGAATGAGGACCGGCGCATCGTCTTCGCCATTCCCTATCACGAGGACTTCACGCTCATCGGTACGACCGATGTCGATTTTCACGGCAATCCCGCCGAGGTGCGCATCGAGACATCCGAGGTCGCGTACCTCTGCGCGCTCGTCAACCGCTACTTTCGCCGTCAGATCGGCCCGGCCGACATCCTCTGGAGCTATTCCGGGGTACGCCCGCTGCTGGAGGACGAATCCAGTGATCCCATGCGCGTCACGCGCGACTATGCACTCGAGCTCGAGCGCGAGCCGCTGCCCTTGGTGTCGGTGTTCGGCGGCAAGATCACCACCTACCGCCGTCTGGCGGAGGATGCCGTCAACCTGCTGGCCGGGGCGCTCGGCCTGCACACGACGCCCTGGACCGCGGCGGCGTTGCTGCCAGGCGGTGATCTGCCGCGGGGAAGCCCTGCGGTGTTCGTGCGCACGCTCGAGCGGCGCTACCCCTGGCTGCCGGCGGCGCTGCGCCGGCGCTACGCGCGCGCCTATGGGACTCGCATCGAGGGGTTGCTCGCGCACGCCAGATCGCTCGCGGATCTGGGGGTGGAGCTGTTGCCGCAGCTCCATGAGCGCGAGGCGCAATACCTCTGCCAGGAAGAGTTCGCGCGCACCGCGGCCGACATTCTCTGGCGCCGCTCCAAGCTCGGCCTGCAACTGACACGGAACGATGCAGGTCCGCTCGAGCGCTGGCTCGCAGCGAATAGCGCCGAGGCGCGCCGAGCGCCGGCGAGCTCGAGCCGCGTGTGATGCGCATCGCGTTTTTCGAAACGGAGCTCGCCCGGGCGGCCGGTGACGGGGTGGACGTGCTAGCGTCGCGGGAAGAGCTTGCCGCGTACGCTTTCATGTCGATACCCGACTCAGTGCTCGCCGCCATCATTGCGGGAACCGCGACCTTGTCGGCGTCGTTCGTGCAGTTGCGCTCCGCACTGTTACGCGAGGCCGCGGCGGGCCGCGCTTCCTCCGCGGCGCGCCGCCGCAACCGTCTGCAGCTCATCATCCTGTTCGCACTCATCGGCGCGGCCGGACTATGTGGATTCGCGCTCTCGCAATGGCTCACTGCGGGCGAGCGCGCCGCGCAGGCGGTGATGCAGCGCGAGCTGCAGGCCCGCGTCTCCGAGATCAGCCACACCGCAAGCGAGCTTGCGCTCACCCGCGGAAGCGAGCGCGCCGAGATCGAGAATGGCGTGCTGCGCCGGCTCGGTAACGAGGGCGTCGTGGTCATCGCCAACGTCGCCGCCTGTCATCCGGCGTCGGCAACAGCCC
>JAFAVO010000322.1 GCA_019242385.1 Gammaproteobacteria bacterium
GGCCGCCGCAAGCACCGTCCGTGGTAGAATTTCCGCTTTGTTTCGGCGCCCTCCCAAGTCCTATTGATGGCTGAAATTGCCCGCGAAATCCTGCCCGTCACTCTCGAAGGAGAGATGCGGCAGTCCTACCTCGACTACGCCATGAGCGTGATCGTCGGGCGTGCACTGCCCGATGTGCGCGATGGCCTCAAGCCCGTGCACCGGCGCGTGCTCCACGCCATGCGTGAGCTCGGCAACGACTGGAACAGGGCATACAAGAAGTCCGCGCGCGTGGTCGGCGATGTGATCGGCAAGTACCACCCGCATGGCGAGAGCGCGGTGTACGACACCATCGTGCGCCTCGCGCAGCCCTTTTCCATGCGCTACCTGCTGGTCGATGGCCAGGGCAATTTCGGCTCGGTGGACGGCGATCCGCCGGCAGCCATGCGCTACACCGAAGTGCGCATGGCGCGCATCGCGCACGAGCTGCTCGCTGACATCGACAAGGAAACCGTCGATTTCAATCCGAACTACGACGAGTCCGAGACCGAGCCCTCGGTGCTGCCGACGCGCATCCCGAACCTGCTGGTGAACGGCCAGACCGGGATCGCGGTCGGCATGGCCACCAACATTCCGCCGCACAACCTCACCGAGACCGTGAACGCCTGCCTGGCGCTCCTCGATGACCCCGCGCTGCCGCTGGCGGCGCTGATGCAGCACATACCGGGTCCTGACTTCCCGACCGGCGGCATCATCAATGGGGCGCAGGAGATTGCCACCGCCTATCGCACCGGGCGCGGCCGACTCTCGGTGCGTGCACGCGTGCTCATCGAGGAGGTGGGCCGCGGTGACCGTCAGGCGATCATCGTCACCGAGCTTCCGTTCCAGGTGAACAAGGCACGCCTGATCGAGCGCATTGCCGAGCTGGTGCGCGAGAAGCAGCTCGAAGGCATCGCCGCCGACGGGCTGCGCGATGAGTCCGACAAGGACGGCATGCGCATCGTCATCGAGCTCAAGCGCGGCGAAGTGACGGAGATCGTGCTCAACAACCTGTACGCGCACACCCCGATGGAGACCGTGTTCGGCATGAACATGGTGGCGCTGCAGGACGGCCAGCCGAAACTCATGTCGCTCAAGGACATGCTGGAGGCCTTCATCCGCCACCGGCGCGAGGTGGTCACGCGCCGCAGCATCTACGAGCTCTCCAAGGCGCGCGAGCGCGCCCATATCCTCGAGGGTCTCGCGGTCGCGCTCGCCAGCATCGACGCGGTGATCGCCCTCATCAAGGCCGCCGCCTCACCGGCCGAGGCGCGCCATGCGCTTCAGGCCCGAGCTTGGCCGCCGGGGGCCGTGACCGAGCTGCTGGCACGCGCCGGTGCGATCTCCACGCGGCCGCCGGGATTGCCGGCCGATGCCGGGCTGCACGCGGGCAGCTACCGTCTCTCCGAGGCGCAGGCGCAGGCCATTCTCGACATGCGCCTGCATCGGCTCACCGCTCTCGAGCAGGACAAGATCATCGCCGAGTACCGCGAGCTGCTCGACAGCATCGCCAATCTCACCGACATCCTGGCACGGCCCGAGCGCCTCACGCAGGTGGTGCGCGCCGAGCTCATCGAGGTTCGCGACAGTTACGGCGATGCGCGCCGTACCGAGATCAACCGCGATCATCTCGATCTCACCACCGAGGACCTGATCGAGCCGCAGGACGTCGTGGTGACCCTCTCGCACGCCGGTTACGCCAAGAGCCAGCCGCTCACCGAGTACCAGACCCAGCGCCGCGGCGGCCGCGGCAAGACCGCGACCGCGGTGAAGGACGAGGACTTCGTCGAGAAGCTCTTCGTGGCGCACACCCACGACACGGTGCTGTGCTTCTCCAACCGCGGCAAGGTGTACTGGCTGAAGGTGTACGAGCTGCCGCAGGCGGGGCGCGGGGCGCGCGGCAAGCCGATGGTGAATCTGCTGCCGCTCGAGGAGGGCGAGAAGATCAATGCGCTGCTGCCGGTGAAGCAGTATGACGAGCAGCACTTCGTCTTCATGGCCACGCGCGCCGGCACGGTGAAGAAGACCCCGCTCGCCGCGTTCTCGCGCCCGCGGACCACCGGCATCATCGCCGTCGATCTGGCGCCGAATGATCAGCTGGTCGGGGTCGCACTCACCGATGGTGAGCGCGAGATCATGCTGGTCTCGAGCGGCGGCAAGGCCATTCGCTTCCACGAGAGCGAAGTGCGCCCGATGGGGCGCGAGGCGGCCGGGGTCCGCGGCATCAAGCTCGGCGCCGGACAGGATCTGATCGCACTCATCGTGGTCGGCGAGAGCGCCGGCACTGCCGAGGATGCGCCGCGCGTGCTCACCGCTTCCGCGACCGGATACGGCAAGCTCACGCCGCTCAGCGAGTTTCCCTGCCATGGCCGTGGCGGGCAGGGCGTGATTGCGCTGCAGACCTCCGACCGCAACGGCTTCACCGTGGCCGCGCTACAGGTGATGCCGGGACAAGAGATCATGCTGATCAGCTCCACCGGCACCCTGGTGCGCACCACGGTCGATGAGATCTCGCTGCAGGGACGTAACACCCAGGGCGTGCGGCTGATCCGGCTCGGCGAAGGCGAGCGGCTGGTCGGCATCGAGCGCATCGAGAGCCTGGAGGGTGAAGGAGATGAGCCGCTCGCCGAGCCGGCTCCTACGGTGACACCTCCCGCCGCGGACACCTAGAGCGTGCGCGTCTTCAACTTCGCTGCCGGGCCGGCCACGCTGCCCGTGCAAGTCCTGGAGCAGGTCCGCGCCGAGCTGCTCGACTGGCAGGGAAGCGGTGCCTCGGTGATGGAGGTCAGCCACCGCGGCAAGGCCTTCATGGCGATGGCGCAGGAATCCGAAGCCCTGCTGCGCGAGCTGCTCGAGGTCCCCGCGCACTACAAGGTGTTATTCCTGCAGGGGGGCGCGAGCGCGCAATTCGCCGCCGTGCCACTCAACCTCGCGCGCGCGGATTCCACGGTCGACTACCTCAATACCGGGCACTGGTCGCTCAAGGCACTGCGCGAGGCGCAACGCTTCACCGGCCGCGTCAACATCGCCGCCGACGAAGCCGCCTCGAACTACAGCACCGTTCCCGCGCCGCAGGCGCTGCGCCTCACCCCCGGCGCCGCCTACCTGCACTACACCCCGAATGAGACCATCGGCGGGGTGGAGTTTCCCTACATCCCGAAGACTGGCAGTGTGCCGCTGGTCGCGGACATGTCATCCACGCTCCTCTCGCGACCGCTGGAGGTGGAGAAATTCGGTCTGATCTACGCCGGCGCGCAGAAGAACTTAGGTCCCGCCGGGCTCGTGGTCGTGATCGTACGCGAGGACCTCACCGGCCGCGCCCGTCCCGGTACGCCTGCGGTATGGGACTACCACGCGATGGCGCAGGAGAGCTCGCTCCTCAACACTCCTGCAACCTTCGCGTGGTACGTCGCAGGGCTCGTGCTGCGCTGGCTGAAGGCGCAGGGCGGGCTCGGCGCCATGGCGGCGCACAACCGCGCCAAGGCGCAACTGCTCTATGACACCATCGACTCCTCGGGTTTCTACCGCAATCCGGTTGCGCTCAACTGCCGCTCCTGGATGAATGTGCCCTTCACGCTCCCCGACCCACGGCTCGATGAGCCCTTCCTCGCCGGCGCGCGCGACGCCGGCCTCGCCAACCTCGCCGGGCACCGCTCGGTCGGCGGCATGCGCGCGAGCCTGTATAACGCCATGCCGCTCGCCGGGGTAGAAGCGCTCGTGGCATTCATGCGCGATTTTTCCCGTCGCCATGGCTGATTCGCCATGCCGTTCCGCATTCTCACCCTGAACAACATCAGCGCGCGCGGCCTCGCGCGCTTCCCGGCGGAGCGCTACCAGGTCGGCGCCGGAATCACCGACCCCGATGGAATCGTGATGCGCTCGGCCGAGCTCAGCGCCGCAGACGTCGCCGCCTCGGTGCGCGCCATCGGGCGTGCCGGTGTGGGCGTCAACAACATTCCGGTCGCCGAGATGAGCCGTCGCGGCGTGCCGGTGTTCAATACCCCCGGCGCCAACGCCAACGCCGTCAAGGAGCTGGTGCTCGCCGGGCTGTTCCTCGCCGCGCGCAACATCGGTGCGGCCTGGCTGTTCGCGCGCGAGCTGAGCGGCGATGACGCTGCCATCGAGGAGGCGGTCGAGGCGGGCAAGAAGCGCTTCGTGGGCTTCGAGCTGCCGGGGCGGACGCTCGGCGTCGTGGGTCTGGGCGCCGTCGGTGTCGAGGTGGCGAATTCCGCGCTCGCGCTCGGCATGAAGGTGCTCGGCTACGATCCGCAGCTCACCGTGCAGCGCGCGTGGCAGCTCTCATCGAGTGTCGAGCAGGCACTCTCGCTCGATGACCTGTTTGCGCGCTCCGACGCCATCAGCGTGCACGTGCCGCTGAACGAGAGCACGCGCGCGCTGGTGAATGGGCCGCGCCTCGCGCTCATGCGCCCCGGGGGCACGATTCTCAACTTCGCACGTGCCGCCATCGTCGATGAGAGTGCGGTGCTCGCCGCTCTCGATGCCGGGCGGCTGCACGCCTACGTATGCGATTTCCCCAAGCGCTCGCTCAAGGAGCATCCGCGCGTCATGACATTGCCGCATCTCGGCGCATCCACCGGCGAAGCGGAGGA
>JAFAVO010000314.1 GCA_019242385.1 Gammaproteobacteria bacterium
CTGGCGTTTCAACGGCAGCTGGTCGGTGCGGCTGCACAGCTCGGGGTATCACGCGAACCACACGCATCCCCGCGGTTGGATCTCATCGGCCTGCTACATCGAGCTTCCCGACTGCATGGCCGATGCGCACCGCGATCAGGGCATACTCACCTTCGGCGAGCCCGGGATCGCGACCAGCCCACCCCTGCCCGCCGAATACTCGGTGAGGCCCGAGCCGGGGATGCTGGTGCTGTTCCCATCGTATTTCTGGCACGGGACGGTGCCCTTCCGCAGCTCCCAGCCGCGGCTCACGGTCGCCTTCGATGCGGTGCCGGATGGGCGGGACGGACGTGCCTAGGTCTTCAGCGCTTGCCGGCAGTCTCCTGATCGAGGGGGTTCGCATTGAAGGCGATGGTGATGCGGGGCTCGTCGGCCTCATGCGGCTCGACGTAGTGCTCCATCCAGCAGGGGAAGAGCACGAGCAGCCCCTCGCTCGGACGCAGGTGCACGTCGGCGTGGCCGTTGGGCACGCCCCCCTTCACGTACCCGTGAACTACTCCCGCGCGGGGATCGCGGAACACGAACTCGCCCGCGCCGGGCGGCACCTGCAGATAGAAGCTGCCGGAAAGCAGTGAGCCCTCGTGCATGTGCAGGAAGTTGAATCCGCCGCGATCGTGGAGGTTGATCCAGGATTGCAGGTAGAAGGCCCGCTCCCCCTGACCCATCTCGCGCAGCGCGGCGCTGCAGGCCGCACGAATGGCTTCGCGCAGCTGCGCAAACTGCGCCTGCTCGAGCACCTTCATGTCCTCGCTGTTCCAGCCCTGGCGCACCGTGCGGCCGGCGGGCTGCGGATGCGCCGCGCGCAGCGCCAGCACCGCCTCCACCCATCCCGGCATGAAGGGAGCGAGCGCATCCAGATGCGCCTGCCAGATCCGGGTCGGAAACAGATCGTGCGACTGGAGCGTGGGCACCGTTGCGGTCGGCGCGGGCGTCGCTGGCGATTTGCCGCCGAGGTTGAAGGTGAAGCTGAACCTGCCGCTCACGGCAGGAGCCTCAGGGCCATTCGCGGATGCGCATCCGGCGAATCGCCAGTGTGCCCGGATGATCGCCCTGCAGCCCGATCAGGCCGGCAGGCGCAAGACCGTAGTGGGGGTACGCCGCAAACTTGCTCGCCGCGACACGCGCCTTCCATTCGGCGCTGCCGAGATCGTATTCCACGACCTTCCTGCCATTCAGCCAGTGCTCGACGTGGTTGCCCTTCACCACCAGACGGGACTTGTTCCAGTGGTCAAAGGGAAGCACCACGCCGGCAGGCGCGCCATAGAGCCCGTAATTCGATCCGGCTGCGGTGAGGCGGCTCTGCCCATCCTCCGTGTTGGCATCATCGAGCAGCTGATACTCCGGCGCGCTCCAGTAAATGTGGTCGTACTCGTGCGTGCCACGGTAGAAAATACCGCTGTTGCCGGCCTTGCCGACCTTCCATTCGAGCTCCAGCTCGAAATTCCGGAAGCTGTCATTGGTCACGAGATCATCGACCTTGCCCTCCTTGGAAAGAACCCCGGCCTGCACGTGCCACCCCGCAGGCAGGCCTGGCGAGCTCCAGCCGCGCCAGGCCGGCGCGCTGTGGTCCTCGAGCAGCGCACGCCACGGTCCGGGGGCAGTGCCTTGATCCGCGCCCGCTACCCCGGTGGAGGTCCAGGCGAGTATCGCCAGCGTGATGAGTACGGTCGGTCTCATGAGTGCACCGCCTAGGGCAGGTTGAGCTTCCTGAGGAGCTCCCTGGGCGGCCCCTCGAACTGTGTCAGCGGAACGTTGCCGATGTAGCCAAGGTCCTTGCGGCCGACCGGGGTCGAGTAGAAGCCTGCCGCAGTCAGGTCGCGGTACAGCGCAAAAAAGCGTGCCGCCTCCCGATGTGCCGGCGCAGCGCGCGCGCGCTCGCAGATCTGATCGCAAATGGCAGTCTGCTCCCCGGGCGCGAGCCCTGCGAATCCCTTGCCCGTGCGCCGCATCGCTTCCGCATCCAGCCAGCCGAAGCCCTGAAGGACGACGGGCCGGTCGCGCTGGCAATCCGGATAGGGAGCGCTCACCCATTCATCGATGAAATCGACCACACCGACGCTGCTTGCCGCTGGAGAGTGCTCATCTGCCGGAATGATCAGATCACACAGCACTGCCGCGAGTTGCCGCTGGGATGGGCTGAGGGTGAGCGGCCACACATCCCCCGGATGATAGGTCTTCTGCAGATCGGGATCCGTGCCGTAGCCCTGGATCTCTGCCGGGGCTGCGGGCGTGGGCGGGTCCGCAGCGGCTGCGCTGCGAGTGCGCAGCCATGGCCAGGACGCACTCGCCGCCAGCACCCACTTGATGCTCGTGCGCCGGTCCATCACAGCTCCTTGCGCCGCATGCGCTCGAGGATGTGGTCCGAAGCGCGCCAGGCAATGGCCATGATGGTGAGGGTGGGATTCTTGTCGGCGTTGGAGGCGAACACCGCACCGTCGGTTACGAACAGGTTCGGCACGTCCCAGGTCTGGCACCATTCGTTGGTCACCGAGGAGCGCCCATCGGCACCCATGATGGCGCCCCCGACCTCGTGAATGATGAAGCCGCCCGGCGCGATGGCTTTGGCGCCATCGGTCTCGGCCGTGCCCTGCACGCGCCCGCCCATGGCGTAGATGATGTCGGAGAAGGTGCGTTGCATGTGCGCCGCCTGCCGCAGCTCGTGCTCCGACCACTTCCAGTGAAAGCGCAGCACCGGAATGCCCCACTTGTCCTTCATGCCACCCGGGTCGATCTCGCAATAGGAGTTCTCGTTCGGGATCATCTCGCCGCGGCCGTCGAAGTAGATGAAGGAGCCGTAGTAGCGGCGCACGTCCTCCTTGAACTTGACCCCGTAGCTGCCGCCAGTCAGCCACTCGAGGCTCGCCCCGGTGCCGTAGCCGGGCATGCGGCGGCCGCTGCCGAATTCGATGTGGTAGCCGCGCGCGAACCCGAGCTTGCCGGCGAGCTGCTGCTTGTAGAGCCACCACGGCACATACATCTGGTGGCCGTCGGCAGCATCCTCATTCATGGGCGGCAGGCTCTCGAGCAGCGGCACCTGCCCGCGTACGCTGCTGCCGACGGTGTCCATGAGGTAGCGCCCGACGTTGCCGCTGGAGTTGGCGAGTCCCTGTGGAAACTGCGCGCTGCGGGAATTCAGCAGGATACGCACCGATTCACAGGCGCTCGCGGCCAGTACCACTACGCGGGCGCTCGCGTGCCGCTGCTTGCCGGTCTTGCGGTCGATGAAGTTGACACCGCTGGCGCGTCCGTCCGGTGCGAGGGTGATCTCATACACCATCGCATCGGTCGTGATATCGAGGTTGCCACTCGCCAGCGCCGGCGGCAGATGCACGGTGATCGACTGGTAGTTGGCGCGCACGGCACAGCCGCGGTTGCACGGCGTTGCCCACAGACACGCACCGCGGCTGCGCATGGCTTCGGCAGTCAGCCGGCGCGCGCTGGCGTTGTGCGGAAACAGGCGCGCGGAATTGCGCCGGTGATCGAGCGGTCGCGTCAGCACCGCGCGGTGGCCGGGAATCAGCGGAATGCCGAGCCGCCCCGCGCGCTGCTTCACCAACAGGTCACTGACCAGCGGTGCCGGCGGTGGCAGCAGGCACCCGGGTGAGGAGTCGGGTGTGTTCTCCCGGCCCTCATTGGTGCCGTACACGCCGATCAGCAGCTCGACCTTGTCGTAGTAGGGGGCGAGATCGTGATACGCGATGGGCCAGTCGAACCCGAGGCCGTCGCGGCGGTGTGGCTTGAAATCGTACGGACCGTTGCGCAGCGAGATGCGCCCCCAGTGACTGGTGCGCCCGCCGAGCATGCGGCAGCGCCACCACCAGAAGCTGCCGGAGGGATCCTCGGTGGTGCGCACGTAGGGCTCACCGGGTACCTGCCAGCCGCCATCGACGGTAGCGTCGTAGAAGCCGAAAACCTTGTCCGGGGTCGCCACCGCTCCAAGCGGCGCCATGTCCGGAGTCTGGAACATGGGCGTCTCGCTCTCGGCGGCGTACTTGCGTCCCGCCTCGAGCATCAGGACCTTCGCGCCCTCCATGCACAGGGTGTACGCCGACTGCCCGCCGGCGGCGCCCGAGCCGACTACGATGACGTCGTAGGCGCTCTTCTGCTCCTCGGCGGTCACGAACGCCATGCTGGCTCCTGCGGCCGCCGATGCTCGGTCATGAGCGGATGTTGGGTCACGATCGGTAAGCCTCACGCCCGAAGCCCTGCACCGGGATGCCCTGGGCCCGCAGCACCTCGTGCTGCAGGGCATACATCGCCGCCGCGGCCTGATCGATCGCGCGCGTGAAGGCGAGCGAGCCGGCGAGTATCGGAGCCAGGCGCGCTTTGTCCTGGATGCGCGCCTGCGGATATTCGTGCTCGACCACGAGGAAGGTGTCGGCGGGCTCGAGCCGCAGCAGCTCGCGCGCGGCGAGCTGGTGGTCGAGCCAATCCACGCTGCGGTTCTGCAGGTAGGCGAGCGGATCGTGGCGTGCGGTACCGGGCAGCTCGTGCTCGGCGAACACGGTCTGCTTCTTCCAGGCATGCTGCTGCGCCGAAGGATCCGCGCGGGGCCGGTCGCCGTCCCGGTCGCCGCGCTGCATCGTCTGCCCGCCGTAGCCCCAGGCGGAGATGCCGCGAGCGTCGATGACCTGGCCCTTGACGTGAAATCCCCCGATCAGAAAGTCGTAGCCCGCGTCCTTCAGATACTGAAAGAGCGAGCGGCTGTCCTGCCCCATGAGGATCGCGTGCGAGGGGTCGTAGTGGATGCGGAACTGGTCGCCGACGCCGTGCCGCTCGCAGATACGGTGCAAGGCGATCCATGGGCCGGGCGCGTAGGCGATGTTGTTGTGCCAGCTGTCGCTCGCGTTCCAGCCAGGCATGGGACATTGCTCGACGCGGAAGGTGAGTCCGCGCGCCTTCGCCTCCTTGAGCAGCGGTATGAACACCTCCTCGAACATGGTGAGATTGGCGTCCATCCCGAGCTGTGGGTTGCGCCCGACGAAACCGGTCACCGCATCGGTCCCGAGCAGCACCGCGGCGTCGAACACCCGCAGCATGAGCGCGTGCTTCCTGCGGCGCGCCGACTCCTCCGCTGCCAGCATGTTGTCGAAGTAGGCGAGATCGGAAAGTCCCACCCCGGTCGACTGCATGGCGCGGCGCACGCGCGCCGCGCGCGCCTCGCTGAACGGCGCTCGCAGGTCGAGGGTGTTCGCCACGGGATCGAGCAGCGCGGCGGCCGGCACGTCGCTCTCGGTCGGATGCAGCGCGGCGGACAGCTCGATGTGCGGCGCGCCGATCTGCACCGCGAACTCGAGCCACTCCTCGATGGCGAGGTCCGGGTCGGCGTCGCGCCGCGCGCGCGGGGTGAGCTCCTGCAAGGCAGCGGTGAGGATGCTGAGCTTCATGGGCCGCGGGTGGAATGCGGCCACCGCGGTCCGGGCCGCCTGCGAGCTCCCCTGCTCTTTGCTCATGCCGTGCTCGGTCCCCTCGATCCGCATCGCTCAGGCGCGGCCGCCCGTGGCGGCGGCGCCGACATGATACGCGACCTTCTCGTTGCGGAAAGTGAGCGCGAAGAACACGAACACCAGCGCCGCGAAACCGGCGGGGTAGAGCCAGATCGAGCGCCAGTCATGGCCCGCGCCGGAGGCGTAGAGATCATCGATGAGGCCTGCCGCCGAGAACCCGAGCAGCATGCCGAGCCCGTAGGTGGCAAGGGTGATCAGCCCCTGCGCCGCCGCCTTGTGCGTCGCGCCTGCCTTGGAGTCGGTGTAGATCTGACCGGAGACGAAGAAGAAGTCGTAGCAGACCCCGTGCAGCGCGATGCCGAGGAGCAGCATGAAGGCGAGCTCGTGCGCGTTGCCGAAGGCAAACAGCACGTAGCGGCAGGCCCAGGCGAGCATGCCGATCAGCAGCGTGGTCTTCATGCCGAAGGTGCGCAGGAACAGCGGTATCGCCAGCATGAACAGCACCTCGGACATCTGCCCGATGGTCTGCTTGCCGGTGGCATTCGCGACCTGGATCTCGGTGAGGAACTGATTGGCGTTCTGGTAGTAGAAGGCGAGCGGGATGCAGATGAGGATCGAGGCGGCGAAGAACACCGCGAAGTTTGCTTGCCGCAGCAGCCGCAGGGCATCGAGCCCGAGCACTTCCTGGAGCCGCAGCCGCTCGCCCTGGCGCGGCTGCGGGGGTGTGCGCGGCAAGGTGAAGCTGTAGAGCCCGAGCGCGCAGGAGGCGAGCGAGCACATCAGGAAGGTTTTTCTCAGCAGGCCCGCGCGCATGGCGCCCGGGGAATCCCAGGCGAACAGGTAGCTGATCACCAGCCCGGCGACGATCCAGCCGATCGTGCCCCAGACGCGCAGCCCGGAGAAGTGGCGCGCCGGCTCCGCCATCTGCCGGAAGGCGATGGCGTTCACGAGCGCGAGCGTCGGCATGTACAGGATCATGTAGGTGAGCACGTACGGATAGAACGCGCCGAACTCGCGCGCCTCGTACAGCGCGTAAAGCAGCAGCCCGCCGGCGATGTGCAGCACCCCGAGCAGCCGCTCGGCGTTGACGTAGCGATCGGCGATCAGACCGACGATGAAGGGGGCGATGATCGCGCCCCAGGACTGGGTCGAGTAGGCAAGCGCGGTCTGGGCGCCGCTCGCGTGCAGGTTCGCCGCCAGGTAGCTGCCGAGGGTGACGAACCATCCTCCCCAGATGAAGAACTGGAGGAACATCATCACGCACAGCCGTAGCCGAACGGTCCGACTCATCTTTATAGGGCCTGCCACACGGAGCCTGCGCGGGAGCTGGCCACCGCCTGAGCCACGAAGCGCAGGCCGCGCAGGCCCGCGTGCACGCCGGGGTAATCCCGCAGCGGCGGCTGGCCGTCCATGAGCCGGCGGACGTCCTGCATGAAGGCGCGATAGAGATTGGCGAACGCCTCAAGGTAGCCCTCCGGGTGGCCCGGTGGCAGACGTGCGGCGCTCCGTGCCGGCGGCGCGAGATAGCCGTGGCCGGTGCGCAGGCGCTCCCACGGGCGGCCGGCCGGCTTCAACAACAAGGTGTTGGGCTCCTCCTGGTGCCACTCGAGCCCGGCCTGTGATCCATAGATGCGCAGCGCCAGCCGATTCTCCTCTCCGCATGCGACCTGCGAGCAGACCAATGTGCCTTTTGCACCGCCCTGCAGGCGCAACAGCATGTGTGCGTCGTCATCGAGCCGCCGGCCGGCGACGAATGAGCTCAGGTCGGCGCACATGGCCTCGATCGGGCGGTCGGTGACGTACTCGAGCAGGTTGGCGGCATGGGTGCCGATATCGCCAATGCAGCCGCCGAGGCCGGCCTTGGCAGGATCGGTGCGCCAGGCGGCCTGCTTGTTGCCGCGATTCTCCAGCGGCTCCATGAGCCAGTCCTGGGTGTACTCGATCAGACACAGCCGGATCTCGCCCAGGCGGCCGCTGCGCACCAGCTCACGTGCCTCACGCACGGCAGGGTATGCGGTGTAGACGTGGGTGAGCGCAAAGAGCGTGGAGCCCGATTCCACGAGGCGCACGAGCTCCTCGCCTTCGGCCACGGTGAGCGCCAGCGGCTTATCGCAGATCACGTGGATGTCGGCCGCGAGAAATGCGCGCGCCACGGGGAAATGCAGGTCGTTCGGCGTCGCGATGATGACGAAGTCGATGCCCTCCGCAGCGGCCGCCTCGGCCGCCGCCATCTCCTCGTACGAGGTATAAGCGCGCTCGAGCAACCAGTCCGCGGCGCTGGCGCGCGCGATGCCCGGATCCGCCGACATGGCTCCGGCCACGACCAGAGCCTGGCCGTCTAGCTCGGCCGCGATGCGATGCACCGAGCCGATGAACGCACCGCGCCCGCCGCCCACGATTCCGGCACGCAGACGGCGCATGGGTGGGGCGGTTGCGTTGCTGCTCACATCCGGACCGGTTTATCTTGGCGCACCTAACTTGCCTAAGTGTACCCGGACGGCCGATCGATGGCGGACGATGTCGATGCTTTCATGGCGACCATGCTGATGCACTCGCACCCGCTGGCGCTCGAGCAGGTGGTGCGCGTGGTGCGCGATCACTATGGACTGGAAGCGCACGCTGCGCGGCTCACGGGCGAGCGTGATGAGAACTTCCGCCTGCATGGCGCCGAGGGGAGCGAATACGTCTTCAAGGTCGCCCACCCGGCCGAGCCTGGCGAGGTGAGTGAGCTCACCACCGCCGCGCTCCTGCACCTGCAACGCGAGGATCCGACCCTCCCCTGTCCGCGGGTGGTGCGCGCGTTGAGCGGTGAGACCTGCGTGCGCTTCCGGACCGCGGGCGGCTTCACCCGCACCGCGCGCCTGCTCACCTACCTGCCCGGGGAGCCACTGCTAGCGAGCAGCGGCTCGGCGGCGCGGCGCGCGGCGTGTGGGCGCCTCGGTGCCCGGCTGACACACGCCTTGCGCAGCTTCACGCACCCCGGCGCACATCGCGCAGTGGTCTGGGACGTGCGCCATGTCGGACGGCTCGCGCGGCTGTTGCAGGCCGTGCCGGGATTCCCGTGCACACCGGCGGCGCTGGCATTGCTCGAGCGCATCGTGCCGCGCATCGAGGCGCAGTTCCCGAGCCTGCGGCAGCAGGTGGTCCACAACGATCTCAACCCGCGCAACATTCTGGCGACGCCCGCCGGGGAGCTCTCCGGCATCATCGATTTCGGCGACATGGCTCATACCGCCATCATCGCCGATGTGGCCGTGACGGCCGCCGAGCACATCCCCGAGGATTGCACCGCAGGGGGCGGAGCCGCCGCGCAATCGGTGCGTGATGTCGCCGACGCGTATCATGAGAGCCTGCCGCTCGCCCCCGCGGAGCGCGCCCTGCTCGGCACCCTGGTTGCGGCACGCCTGACCGCCAACCTGGTAGTGCATGAGTGGCACCTGCACCACAACCCCGCGGGTGAGCACTACCGGCCGCTCGCCGCGGAGTTCATGCGCGAGCGTCTCGCGATCGGCACGGAACTATCACTCGGAGCGAAGCGACCGTGAGCACACCCGCAGACACCGCCGCGCTGCTCGCGCGCCGCGCGCGCACGCTGGCGCCCACTTACCAGCTCTTTTACGAGCAGCCGCTGGAGATCGTACGCGCCTCCGGGGTGTGGATGTACGCTGCCGATGGGCGCCGCTACCTCGACGCCTACAACAACGTGCCGGTCGTAGGCCACTGTCATCCACAGGTGGTCGAAGCGCTGTGCCGGCAGGCGCGCACGCTCAACACCCATACGCGCTATCTCGCCGAGCAGCCGCTGCAACTGGCAGAAGAGCTGCTCGGCACGCTGCTCCCCGAGTCCGGCCGGGTGATATTCACCTGCACCGGCAGCGAAGCGAACGATCTGGCGGTGCGCATCAGCAAGGCGGTCACCGGTGGCAGCGGCTTCATCATCACCGAGTTCGCCTATCACGGCGCGACCGATCTCGTTGCCGGGTTGTCGCCCGAGGATGGCAATCCGCTCGGCCCGGGTGTGTACACGGTGGCGCCGCCCATCGGTCCGCAGGCAGCGGCGAGCTTCGGCGCACGCGTGCGCCGGTGCATCGAGCGCATGCAGGCCGATGGAGTGCGGCCTGCGGCGCTGCTGCTCGACACTATTTTCTCCAGCGAGGGTGTCGCCTCCGACCCGCGCGGATTCCTCGCCGACGCGGTGAGCGCGGTGCGTGCTGCCGGCGGACTCTTCATCGCCGATGAGGTGCAGCCGGGCTTTGGTCGCCTCGGCGAGGCGATGTGGGGCTTTCAGCGTCACGGCGTCACGCCCGATCTCATCACCATGGGCAAGCCCATGGGGAATGGCCATCCGATCGCGGCGGTGGCCGGGCGCGCCGATATATTCAGCGAGTTCGCCAAGGGCAGACGTTATTTCAATACCTATGGCGGCAACAGCGTCTCCTGCGCGACGGCGCTGGCGGTGCTCGCGGTCATCCGCAGCGAGAACCTCCTGGAGAATGCGCGCCGCAGCGGCGAGTATCTGCGGCGTGGCCTGTGCACGCTCGCTGAACGCGGCGGGGTGATCCGCGATGTACGCGGTGCCGGACTCTTCATCGGTGTGGAGCTCGGCCAGAACCCCGCCAGCGGTCTCACGGGCGCCGCCGAAACGCGGCGTGTCGTCAATGGCCTGTGCCGCCGCGGAGTACTGGTCGGCTCGACCGGCCGCAACGGCGATGTGGTGAAGATCCGCGCCCCGCTCACGCTCGAGGAGCAGCACGCCGACCTGCTGCTCGAGGCGCTCGCTCATACACTGCGATCCGCAGCCTGATATCCACCCGCAATTCCCGGCTCAGCGGGACTTCACCGATCCGTCCTCGACGGGTGTCTGCTCAGTGATGGAAGGCGCTCGTCCCTAGGGACTGCCGACACGGATGCGCTGCGAGAAATCCGCGGCCTCATCCGCTGCCTGCGCACGCGCGTTGATCAGGGCAGCGCGCTGGAGCTCCGGGAAGGGCACGTTGCGATCCAGCTTGCCCTGCTCGTACAGGTACTCGGGCAGGTAGCCGCTCAGCAGTATCTTCCACGAGTAGGGGACGTGCTCGGGATTGATGCGTGACATCAGCCAGATGCTGTTGGTGCAGTTGCTGGTCAGCGTGTTGTACCACTGGGCGTGTTGCCTGAGCGCGTTGATCTGCGCCAGGTACTCGAGGAACAGCCGGCGCCCGGCCTCGAGGTTGCCGTGCAGCCGGTAGAGGTACACCTGCTCGGGCGGAGCGTGCCGGTAGTTGGTCCGCAGTCGGACGATGTCGCGCTCATCGCCGACTGCATAGTAGAGCGTGTATTGCCGGAAGAAACCCTCCAGCGATGAGTAGCTCTGCCCCTTCTCGCGCCGGGTCTCGATGGAGAAAGCCACATGAGCGCCGTCCGCAAATCCGAAGCTCAGCAACACGTGGGCCACGGCAGGGCCCATCCAGTGCACCGCGAACAGATCCACCCGGTCGAGCTGCCGCAGGTCGAAGACCCGGTCGTAGTAGGCAGGGGTGAAGTCGCGCTCGCTGCGGTAGTCGAAGTTGCGGATGTCGTGCAGTGTGATCCGATCGCCATCGATCGTCGCATATGCGAGCACGGCGTTCTCGGGCTCCCAGTTGCGATCGTTGGAGGGTGTCATCAGCCTCCAGCAGGTGATGAGCACCGCGGACAGCGCCACGAAGGCGGCGAACGATCGCCAACGCCAGCGCCGCACCAGGAATCCACCGGCGAGTGCGAGACAGGCCATCGACCAGAGGCCCGCCAGCACGTTGCGCAGGGTTCCATTGGCGTGATCCCAGTAGTGCAGTGCCAGCGCTCCCCAGCCGCTCACGGCGAGCATGGCGAGCAGCAGGATGAAGAGCGCTGCGCCGCGGGCAGAGCGCCGGACAAGTGTGCGTGCGCGACCGGAGGTGGTTTCGGCAGCCATCGCCACTCAGCGGAATATCGGGTGGTCGAGAATCGACCCCGAGCCCACCGGTGTGCCGAGGGTGAGCCAGGCCGCCCAGGATCCGGTCGCCTTGCCGACGCCCAGGGTGATCGTACCGAGCGGCGTGCGCCCGCCGATATAGCCCGACACACCGTAGAGCTCGCCATCCGGTACCGGGTCGACGCGCTCGTACACGTGCCCGCCCTCCACTCCGAAGCCGCCGTAAAGCGCCTGGTTGGCGATCGGCAGAATGTCGGCGACCCGCCATAGCACATTGCCCTGCACGGTCCAGTACCTCTCCGCACGGACCTCCCCGGGCGAGTAGCCGGGAAAGCTCTGGGGACCGCCGAGCGAGAATGCGCGGTCAGCGGGCAGCGCACTGCCGAGGTTCGAGCCGCCCGCTGCCGTCAGCCAGAGCGTGGTCACCCCCGCGCGCAGCACGTGACGGGCGCCCGCCTCGAGTGTCTCCCAGCTGCGCGAAGCGCCGAGCCCGGTATCGGAGCGGAAATACTGGATCTGTGCCGCCGTCCCGCGCGTTGCGAAGGTCGAGGCATCACGGTTGTCGAAGAAGCCCGATGCGACCAGACCCGCGTCGGTGTACTTACCGGTCGGCAGCAGGCTGCTGCCGGTGTCCACCTCGACGCGCCTGCGGTCAGCAAAGTAGCCGCCGCGAAGCTGCGCGTTGGATCCGAGATTGACCCCGGCATCGATACGGCCGCCGAAGTCGATGAAGAAATACTGCGCGATCCGCCGGTAATCGTTGTAGATATCCTCGATGGACCGGGAAGCGAGCGCGCCAGGCTCGA
>JAFAVO010000362.1 GCA_019242385.1 Gammaproteobacteria bacterium
TGGGCGAGGCACCCGAATCGGACACGCGGCACGAGCCGCAACCGACCGACCTACAACGCGCCGAAGCACGCGCGCCTGAAACTGCGGACTCCGCGCTGAAACCTGATACGGGCACCTCAGCGGGCCCGGGCGCTGCCGGGGTGGGCGTGCGACCTGCTGCGCGACACGCCTCGCCCCACACGCGGCCTCCCGCGCAGGCGAGCCCTCGGCCGCGCGAAAGCTCGGCGCATCAACCGAGACCGCGCGCGCACCAGGCACCCCCGCTGCGACGTACTGCGCAAGCGGTTGCGGATCCGATCGAGAACGCACCCGGCGAGAGCGGCGCCAGCGAGAACACACCCAACGCGAAAGCATCCAGCGAGAAAGCGCCCAACGAGAACGCACACGACGAGAACGCGGCGGTCGAAATCGTGGCCCGCAAGAGCGCCACCACTGCCGTGTTGGCGAGCGTCGATGCGCGCGCCTGGGGCGCCGGCGCCGCGCTCGCCCTGCTGCTGCTGCTGGCCCAGATCGTAAATCACAACCGCGACGAGCTCGCGGCCAACCCACGATTCGGCCGTCCTCTGACTGCGCTCTATGGCTCGCTTGGCGTGCAGCTCATGCCGCACTGGGACCTGCGTGCCTATGATGTGCGTCAGCTCGGTGCCTCAGCAGACCCCAGAGGGAACGGACTCATCACGGTGCGTGCCAGCGTCAAGAATGCCGGGCGCCAGGCCCAGCCGCTGCCGCTGCTGCGGGTGACCTTGCAGGACCGCTTCGGCAATCGCATCGCCGCCCGCGATGTTGCCCCCCACTTCTATGTGCCGCGTACCGTCCCGGATTCCTCCTACCTGGCAGGCGGTCAGCGCATCGATGCGGAGATGGGCTTCGTCGACCCCGGCGCGAACGCGGTCGGGTTCGAGATCGATGCCTGTCTGCCGGCGCGCGGCGGCGGAGTGACCTGCGCCAACGATCTCACCGCTCGCTGAGGTAATGCGCTTGCGGATCGGGCCCCATGTTCTGCCCTCGCCCGTGGTGCTTGCCCCGATGGCCGGGGTCACCGACCGTCCGTTTCGCGTTTTGTGCCGCAGCTTCGGTGCAGGACTTGCCGCCTCGGAGATGATCACCTCCGATCAGCGACTCTGGCATACCGCGAAGTCGCGACAGCGGATGAACCACGAGGGTGAGCCTGAGCCGCGCGTGGTGCAGCTCACCGGTGCCGACCCCGCTGCGCTCGCGCTGGCGGCGAGTGCCAACGTAGCGCTCGGTGCTCAGATCATCGACCTGAACATGGGCTGCCCCGCCAAAAAGGTGTGCGGCCGCGCATGCGGCTCCGCCCTGCTCACCGATGAGCCGCTGGTCGCGCGGATTCTCGCGGCGGTGGTGCGCGCGGTGGAGGTGCCCGTGACGCTCAAGATTCGCACCGGCTGGGACCGCGCGCACCGCAACGGCGTGAGGATTGCATCCATTGCGCAGGACTGCGGCATTGCGGCGCTCGCGGTTCACGGCCGCACGCGCGCGGATCTCTTCGAAGGAACGGCGGAGCACGACACCGTTCGCGCCATCAAGTCGCGCGTGCGCATCCCGGTGTTCGCCAATGGCGACATCGACACGCCCGAGAAGGCGCGCGCAGTACTTGATTTCACCGCTGCCGACGGAGTAATGATCGGCCGCGCGAGCCATGGAGCGCCATGGATATTTCGCGCTGTCAACGCCCGGCTGCAGGGCGGAATTGCGACGCCGGCACTTCTGCGCCACGAGCTGCGTGATATCATCCTGCGCCATCTCGAGGCGCTGTATTCGTTCTATGGCGAGCAGAGCGGTGTACGGGTAGCGCGCAAACATCTCGGCTGGTATTGCGAGCGATTGCTGGGGAACCCGGCAGAGGTGCGCCGGGAATTGATGGAGGCTGCGGACACAGCGACACAATTCGCGCACGCAGTTAAGCATTTCGACGAGTGGGCGAGCCAGGCGCTTGCGGCCTGAAGCAGACTTGTTCTGGGGGAGTCGCACAGATGACCGCAAAAAAGAAGACTCGAGCCCGTGAGATCATCGTGGCGAAAGTGCATGGGCGGGAACTGCCACTGCGCAGCCACGCCGAGCGCGCCCTCAGCGAGTACTTCACCAGCCTCAATGGCCACCGGCCTGCGCACCTCTACGATCTCGTGCTGCGTGAGGTCGAGGAGCCGCTGTTTCGCGTGGTCCTC
>JAFAVO010000040.1 GCA_019242385.1 Gammaproteobacteria bacterium
AAGCGGATATCGTAGTCATTCCCACCGCGAGCCGCATGCACGAGACCGGTGCGCGCTACGAGCAGATATTCGAGGCGCTTGGCGCCGCGCGCGTCACCGTCATGGACTTCGACACCCGGCGCGACTGTCTCGAGACCGGCAGGCTGAGGCGACTCGAGGAAGCGAGCGGCATTTTCTTTACAGGCGGCAACCAGCTGCGCCTCACGACACTGCTCGGGGGCACGCCGGTCGCCAAGCTCATCCGCGCGCGCAATGCGCACGGCGTCACCGTCGGAGGCACCAGCGCCGGGGCCAGTATCCTGTGCGAGCACATGATCGCGGGCGGCGATGAGGGCTCCTCCATAGTGGCCGGCAGCGTGCGGTTCGCGCCGGGCCTCGGGCTGACGAACCGCTTCATCATCGATCAGCACTTTCGCGAACGCGATCGCCTCGGCAGACTCCTCACGGCGGTCGCCTACAATCCCTTCGCCATAGGCATCGGGCTCGATGAGGACACCGCCGCCTTCATCGGGCCGGATGAAGTGGTCGAGGTGGAGGGCAGCGGCAGCGTGACGCTGGTCGACCCCTCGGAGGTGAGCTTCTCCTCGATCGGCGTGGTCGAGGACGGCCAGCCCGCCTGCATGCTCGGCCTGCGCGTGCACATGCTGGTGCCCGGAGCAACTTTCAACCTGAACACACGTGTAGCGAGCGCGAGCGCGCTGACTCAGCCTAAGGAGTGATTGCCACAGAGCCCGCCTGCGCGCGACCGGTTGCCTGAATAACGATTACTACGAGCAACACCTATGCGCATCCTCGATCGTTCCGTGTACGTCGGTCCCTCGCTGTACGCGCGCTTTCCGGTCATTCGACTGGAGCTCGATCTCGGTGTCCTCGAGGACTGGCCCACCGCCCGACTCGGTGAACCCTTCATCGGCGCGCTCGCCGGCGCGCTTCCCGGACTCGCCGAGCATGGCTGCAGCTATCGCGAGCCCGGCGGCTTCTACCGGCGCATGCGTGAAGGCGAGGGCACCTGGCTCGGGCACGTACTCGAGCACGTCGCCATCGAGCTGCAGAACATCGCCGGTGAGGCGGTCACCTTCGGCAAGACCCGCAGCGCGGGTGCCCCCGGCGTCTACAGCGTGGTGTACGAATACGTGCAACGGGATGAAGGGATTGCTGCAGGCGAGCTCGGCCTGCGCCTGCTGTCCTCGCTCCTGCCGCCGCAGCTGCGCCCCGAGGGCAGCGTGCCGGAGGGATGGAGCTTCCCGGAGGCGCGCGATCAGTTCATCCGCTTCGCGCAGCGGCGGGCACTCGGCCCCTCAACCGCCGCACTGGTACACGCCGCCGAGCGGCGCGGCATCCCGTGGCTGCGCTTGAATGACCAGTCGCTGGTGCAGCTCGGTCACGGCAAGTATCAGCAGCGGATCCAGGCCACGGTCACCGGCCGTACTCCCCACATCTCCGTCGAGCTGGCGAGCGACAAGGAAGAAACCAACAAGATCCTCGCCGGCCTCGGGCTGCCGGTGCCCCAGCAGGAGCTGGTGCAGCACGAGGCCCAGGCGCTGCGTGCCGCGCGGCGCATCGGCTTCCCGGTAGTCACCAAGCCCTTCAACGGCAACCACGGCCGCGGCATCTCGATACGCCTCACCACCGAGGAGGAGGTGGCGCACGGGTTCGAGGTGGCGCGCGAGCACTCGCGCTCGGTGGTGGTCGAGAGTTTTCTCGAGGGCGACGATCACCGCCTGCTGGTGGTGAACGGCGCGCTGGTTGCGGCGACACGCCGCACCCCCGGACACGTGGTGGGCGATGGCGAGCACACCGTCGGGCAGCTCATCGACATCGTCAATCAGGATCCACGCCGCGGCGTGGGCCACGAGAAGGTACTCACCCGGCTCGAGCTCGATGCCCAGGCCCACAAGATGCTCGAGCGCGCCGGCCTCGGCGCCGAGTCGGTGCCGGAGAAGGGCCGAACGGTGTATCTGCGCTCCACCGCGAACCTCTCCACCGGCGGCACCGCGACCGATGTCACCGACGTCATCCATCCCGACAACCGCGAGATGGCCGAGCGCGCGGTGCGTGCCATCGGCCTCGATGTCGGCGGCGTCGATTTCCTCTCGAAGAACATCCGCGAGAGCTACCGCACGATCGGCGGCGGCATCTGCGAGGTGAACGCCGCGCCCGGCTTCCGCATGCACGTAGCTCCGAGCGAGGGCACCGCGCGCGATGTCGCCGAGCCGGTGATCGACATGCTGTTCCCCCCGGGGACTTCGGCGCGGGTGCCGATCGCGGCGGTCACCGGCACCAACGGCAAGACCACCACGGCGCGCATGCTGGCGCACATCACCAAAATGGCCGGCTACACCCCGGGACTGACGACCACCGATGGCGTCTACATCGATGGTCAGCGCACCGTGTCCGGCGACATGACCGGACCGGTGTCGGCACGCATGGTGCTCGCTGACCCGCAGATCGATATCGCGGTGCTCGAGACGGCACGCGGGGGCTTGCTGCGTGCCGGCATGGGAGTGAACGAGGTCAACGTCGGCGCGGTGTTGAACGTCCAGCCGGACCACCTCGGGCTCAAGGGCATCGAGACCCTCGAGCAGCTGGCCGAGGTCAAGCGCATCGTCGTCGAGGTGGCGACCGATTGTGCGGTGCTGAACGCCGATGATGCGCTGGTGCTGAAGATGTCCGGCTACACCGAGGCGAAGCACATCTGTTATGTCACCCTCAACCCGCAGCATGCGCTGGTACGTGAGCACGTGCGCGCGGGCGGCCGTGCCTGCGCGCTGGAGGCCGGGGTCAACGGCCAGATGATTACGCTCTACGAGAGAGGCGCGCACATTCCGCTGTTGTGGACCCACCTGATCCCGGCCACGCTCGAGGGCCGCGCGGTCCACAACGTGCAGAACGCCATGTTCGCCGCGGCCATGGCCTTCGCACTCGGCATCAAGCTCGAGGCGATCCGCCAGGGGCTGCGCACCTTCGATTCGACCTTCTTCCAGGTGCCCGGGCGCATGAACGTGTTCGACGAGCACCCCTTCAAGGTGCTGTTCGATTATGGGCACAACGCGCATGCGGTTGCCGCCATGGCCGATCTCGCCCAGCGGCTCGAGGTGCAGGGTAAGCGCATCGTGGTGCTGGCAGGCCCGGGCGACCGGCGCGATGAGGACCTCATCGCCATCGCCCGCGCGGTGGCCGGTCGCTTCGATCACTACATCTGCCGCCGCGATGACAACCTGCGCGAGCGCAAGCCCGATGAGGTGCCGCGCATCCAGGCCGCCGCGCTCACTGCGGCGGGTGTGCCGCGGGGTGCGATCTCGGTGATCCCCGATGAGCAGGACGCAATCAACACCGCGCTCGAGATGGGTGCGCCCGGGGACCTGTTGCTGATCTTCGCCGATGCACTGGTGCGTTCCTGGAAGCAGATCATCAAGTTCAAGCCGGCGGGGACCGCTGCCCCGGCGGCGCCGCCGCCAACGCCACTGCCGGTGATCGAGATCGCCGCGGAGGGCAGGGCGCGCGACGCCCCAGCGGCTTTCTCCCTCGAAGGCCTCATCCGCGATGAGCGCGGCGTCCGCTTCGCTCCGGAGGCCGAAGACTAAGAGGTGAGTGCGTGCTGCCCTTCGAGGCCTCACGGCGCCTGATCGGCGCAAACCTGTTCTTCGCCGGAACCGGTGCGCAGCTGGAGACGGTGGGTATTCCCATCGGCACTGGCCTGCTCGAGGCGTGGCGCGCCCATGCTGCGCGCGCCCGCGCGCACCTCGGTTGGGATGCGGCGGACGGCGCGGCATGCGGACTGGCAGCACGCACCCACTCGAGTGGCGCCTCGCTGGCACTCGCCGCGCCGCCTGACGCGCTCTTCACCGCGACCGAGGTGAACGAGTGGGCTCTGTGCGCGGCGCTGCGCTCGCTCGAGCCGGCACGCTGGGCCGGACTCGAGGCGGAGCTCGTCGCTGCGGCACTCGAGGATGCCGCGGAGGTTGCGAGCAGTATCCCTCCGGTGTTGGAGGAGCGCGCAGCACTTTCCCGCCTGCAGCGCCTGGCCGCGCGCGAGGCGCGCCCGCCGCTGCGCGCACTGCTCGCCGCCGCATCCGAGCGCGGCCTGCCGTACCTGCTCGACGATGAGATGCTCACCCTCGGGGCAGGCTCCGGCGGACAGGACTACCCGCTCGCAGCCCTGCCAAGGGTGGAAGACGTGCCGTGGCAGAGGCTGCATCGACTCCCGACCGCGCTCGTCACCGGTTCCAACGGCAAGACCACGAGCGTGCGCCTCATCGCGGCCTGTGCCGAGGCGCACGGCTGGGACCCGGCCGCCAACTGTTGCACCGATGGAGTGTTTCTCGGTGCCCGCGCACTGGCGAGCGGGGATTATTCAGGGCCCGAAGGGGCACGCCGCGTCATCCGCGAGCGCAGCGCACGGGCGGCTGTCATCGAGAGCGCACGTGGGGGCATCCTGCGCCGGGGCATCGCCATCTCCAAGGCCGATGTGGCGCTCGTCACCAACATCAGCGCCGATCACTTCGGCGAGTACGGCATCGAGGATCTCGAGGGCCTCGCGGACGTGAAGCTGTCGGTGGCGGGAGCTCTGTCGCTTGCCGGGGAGCTGGTGTTGAACGCCGCCGACCCACTGCTCGCGCAACGCGTGCAGGGGCTCGCGCGGCGCTTCGGACGCGTCCCCGCGCTCAGTTGGTTTGCGCTCGATGCGGACCTGCCCGCCTTGCGCGCGCATCGTGCGCGTGGCGGCGCGACCTGCGGCGTGCGCGCGGGCCGGCTGCTGCTCCAGCGCGGCGGAGTCGAGCACGATCTCGGCGCGGTGGCGGCAATGCCGCTCAGCGTGGATGGCAGCGCGGCCTACAACATCGCCAATCTCGCCGGCGCAGCCCTCGCGGCGTCCGGGCTCGGCATACCGGCAGCGACCATCGCAGGAGTGTTCGCGCAGTTCGGTTCGCGCATCACCGATAACTTCGGGCGGCTGATGCGCTTCGAGCGCGCCGGCGTGCACATCCTGGTCGATTACGCCCACAACCCGGAGGGCCTGCGGGGTCTGCTCGGGGTAGCCGAGCATCTGCGCGCCGAGGGTGCGAGGCTCGGCTTGCTGCTCGGCCACGCCGGCAACCGCCAGGACGCCGAGCTCGAAGCGCTCGCGAGCGCTGCGGCAGAAATTCACCCCGCGCTGATCGTAGTGAAGGAGAACGAGTCGCACCTGCGTGGCCGGGCGCCCGGGCAGGTGCCGCGCCTCATTCATGCCGCGCTGCTGCGTGCCGGCATGCCACATTCGGCGCTGCAGCTGCGCATGAGCGAGCTCGAGGCAGTGCAGGCGGCGCTGGCGTGGGCCCGGCCAGGGGACGTGCTGGCACTGCCGGTGCACTCGGCCGCGGCACGCGCGGCGGTGATCGAGCTGCTCGCCGGTTCAGCTAGTGCCCAGCCGCCGTGAGCGTGCTGTAGCCATTCCAGACGATCTCGATGCCGATGCACATGAGGATGAACGCCGACAGTCGTACCAGCACCTCGAGGCCGGTCTCACCGAGGAGTCGCGCGATGTTCTCGGCGAAGCGGTAAGCGAGATAGATGCTGAGCGCGATGGCGATGAGACCGAGCAATGCCCCGCCTGCGTGCTCGGCCAGGTCGGGCAGTCGCGTGAAGCCGGGTTTGCGGCTGCCGATGGTGATCGCCACCGACATCGACCCCGGTCCGACCGTGAGCGGCATGGTGAGCGGGTAGAAGCTGCCCACTTTGCGGGCGCCTTCCGCCTGCACTCCGGGCGAATGGTCCGACCATTGCTCCTGGGTGAGCAGCTTCCAGCCGAGAGCGGCGACCACGAGTCCGCCGGCGATGCGCACCACGGGCAGCTGGATACCGAACACCTCGAGCATCCACGGGCCGAGCGCCATCGAGCCGAGCAGCAACGCGAAGCCGTTGACGGCGGCCTTGCCGGCGAGCACCCGCCGTTCGCTGCTCGACAGGCCCGCGGTCAGGCCGAGAAAAAAAGGCGCACCTTCAAGGGGATTGACGATGGGAAAAAGGCCGGCGAAGGTCAGCAGGAAGGCGCTGACAATTGCGTTCACGTTGCGCGCACTCGCAGTGCGCTGCGCTCGTCTGCTCTCATATATCCATCCGCCAGCGGGCGGCGGAAGTATGAAGCTCACGCACCGCATTGTCACCGCGCCGCGCGTGCCTCGGCAGCCCGCAGCGCAAGATCAACCGGAGACTGCCGCTCGCGCGGCTACCGCCGGCTACTGCGCGGGTATTGCGCGACCACGGAGCGCGGCGACTGCGCCACCCTTTTCAGGGAGGCGATGAGGAGACGCTCACCATCGGGCCATGAGACAGCTGCTCGAGTGCGCTGCGCGCGATGCGTTCGGCGCGCTCGGCCGAGAGCTCCAGCAACGCCGGCGCAGCACGCAGACGTTGCGCGTAATCCGCTGGCAAGCGACGGTGGGCGCGGAACAGGCGGGTGCGCACCGTGGTGTCGTGCAGTCCGAGCGATGCAGCCGTCTCGATTCCGCTGATGCCCTCCACCATGCGCAGCACGTAGACGGTGCGGAACACTTCCGGCAACGCGGCGATCGACTGCTCGAGCTCGTGGCGCTCGCGGGCCGCATCGGTAACGGGTGAGGACTCATCACTCGAGTCTGCGCTGGCCTTCATGAGCTGCGCGCCACGCGTGCCGAGGCGCTGCCCGCGCGCCTGGCTGTAGGCGAGCCGCGTCAGCCATGCGGCGAACTTGCCGGTAGGCTCGTAGCGGCTCAGATCGCCAAATGCGGCGAGGAATGCCTCGAGCACCGCGTTCTCGGCGCGCTGCGCGTCGAGCAGCACGCTGTGCGCGACTCGAAACAGCCGGCCGCTGTAACGGCGGATCAACGCGTCGATCGCCGTGGCCTCGCCCGCGCGGGCCCGCTCGATGAGCAGCAGGTCCGGCAGTGTCTGCGGCGCGGCTATCCCTGAGGCCGTGCGGCGCAGACGCGCAGCTCCCGTATCGAGGCCGGTATGAAAATTCGGTTCCAGCATTGCATCACCCTCTGCTGTGTATCCTAGGAACCCCATGAGAAGACCGGTTCGGCTGGCCGCGTATTGCGCGGCCTGCGCGCTGGCGACAGCGGCCACCGCCACCGGCGCGGCGGCGCCCGGGGATCTGAGCGCAGCGGTCGCGGTCCACCCGCAGCACTGGCCGAGACTGCGCCCACCCATCGGCCGCGATCCGCGGCTCGACGCCCGCGTGGAGCAGCTGCTCGCGCACATGACCCCCGCACAGAAGGTGGGTCAGCTGATCCAGGCCGATATCGGCAGCATCACTCCGGACGATCTGGTGCACTATCCCCTCGGTTCCATCCTGAATGGCGGCAACTCCTCGCCCCGCGACGACAAATTCGCGGCACCGAGTGAGTGGCTGAGCCTGGCGGACCGGTTCTATGAGGCTTCGCGTGCCGCCGCCGCCGACGGGTTACCGGTGGTGTGGGGCACCGACGCCGTGCACGGCCATAACAACGTGCTCGGCGCCACTTTGTTTCCGCACAACATCGGCCTCGGGGCCACCCGCGATCCGCAGCTCATCCGCCGCATCGGGGAGATCACTGCGCTCGAGGTGCGGGTGACCGGTCTCGACTGGGTGTTCTCCCCCACGGTGGCGGTGGTGCGCGATGCCCGCTGGGGACGCACCTACGAGAGCTATGCCGAGAACCCGGGTCTGGTGCGCGAGTTTGCCGCGGCGCTGGTGGAGGGACTGCAGGGCGTTGCCGGTACGCGGCAGTTTCTCGATGCCGCGCACGTACTGGCGACGGCCAAGCACTTCCTCGGCGACGGCGGCACGGAGGATGGCCGTGATCAGGGAAATAACACCGCGAGCGAAGCCGAGCTGCGCGATGTCGACGCGGCCGGCTACGAGGCCGCTCTGCGCGCTGGTGTGCAGACCATCATGGTCTCCTACTCCAGCTGGCAGGGGGTGAAGATGCACGGGAACCACGCGCTGCTGACCGAGGTGCTCAAAGGGCGCATGGGTTTCGATGGTCTGCTGATCGGGGACTGGAATGGCCACGCCCAGCTCCCCGGCTGCACGGCGGTCCGGTGCGCGCCGGCGATCAACGCGGGGATCGACGTGCTCATGGCGCCGGAGGGCTGGGCCGAGCTCCACGCCAATCTGCTCTGGCAGGTGCGGCAGGGGGAAGTGCCGGAGCGGCAAGTCGACGATGCCGTGCGGCGCATGCTGCGGGTCAAGCTGCGCGCGCACCTCGACAGCGAGGGTCGGCCTTCGGCCCGGCCCTTCGCCGGCCATTACGAGTTGCTCGGCGCTCCCGAGCATCGCGCGGTCGCTCGTCAGGCGGTGCGCGAGTCGCTCGTGCTGCTGAAGAACGGCCACCACCTGCTGCCGCTGTCGCCTCGAGCGCGCGTGCTGGTCGCGGGCGATGCCGCCGACAGCATCGCGCGCCA
>JAFAVO010000065.1 GCA_019242385.1 Gammaproteobacteria bacterium
TTCGAGCGCGCTAATCCGCAGCTGATGGCGAAGGACCTGCTGAGCCGCTGGTACCATCCGGAGCGGCTCGCGAGCGAGCGCGCCCGCCGGACCTTCGTGCTGCCGGAGCCCGCCCGGTGAGCGCGGCGCGGCTCCTTGGACTGTACCGTTTCATCTTCAGCGCACTCATTGCCCTGGCGAGCCTCGAGACGCTGCTCGCGGCCGCCGGAGGGCACGGACTACTCGCGCTCCTTGCGGGCACCGAGATCGCAGGCGCACTCCTGATCTGCCTGCGGCGCACCCAATGGCTCGGCGCCGCGCTGCTGCTCGCCGTGTTCGGCTGCGCGCAGATCCTCTCGGCCCTGCACGGCGAGTGGCCGACCCGCTTTCTGCTCTACGCCGCGAGTGCCCTGCTCATCGTGATGATGGACCGCACGCTCATGCGCGCAGCGCCGACTCAATAAAGCAGGACCGATTGCCGCTCTGCCCGCCAGTCGGCCTCGTCCGCCGCCGCCAGGGCGTCGAGGTCGGCCGGAGTCGCATGCGGATCGTCGACCCAGGTGCGCAGCAGCTCGCTGCCATTGATGAGATCGATCGGCCGGCGGCTGAACTCGTACTCGTAAGGAAAGTCCGCCCACAGAGGATAGTCGGGGTGCAGGCGCCGCAGAGCCTTGAAGGCGAGCGCAATCAGACGCCACGGCCGGAAGGCACCATGGTCGTAATGCTCGCCATCCTCTACGTGCACCTGGAAGCCGCTGCAGAGGTTCCCCACGTGCTTGTTGAAGGTCGGCTCGAACCAGCAGGCGCGCAGCCGGCAACCGTCGAGCCACGCCGGCGCCAGAGAGCGCATTTCCTTCATCAGCACCTCGATCTCGAGATCGGGCGCGCCCAGCAGCTCCAGCGGGCGAGTCGTGCCGCGACCCTCCGAGAGCGTGGTGCCTTCGAGCATGACCGTGCCCGCGTAGCAGCGCGCCATGGAAAGGTTCGGCGCGTTGGGGCTCGGATTGACCCAGCTGCGAGCGAGCAGTGGCCAGCCGAAACCCGGCGCCTGCTCCGGCTGCCAGCCCTCCATGCTGATGACCTCGCATTCGAGGTCGAGGCGCAGCGTGTTGATGAACCAGTGGGCGAGCTCGCCCATGGTGAGCCCGTGCCGCATCGGCAGCGAACCCGCGCCGACGAAGCTCTCCCAGCCGGGGCGCAGCTTCAGACCCTCCACCGGCCGTCCCGCCGGGTTCGGACGGTCGAGCACCCACACGGCCTTGCGCGCCCTGGCCGCCTCCTCCAGCACGTAGCGCAGCGTGGTGATGAAAGTGTAGATGCGACAGCCCAGATCCTGCAGATCGACCAGGAGTACATCGAAGCTGTCCATCATGGCTGCGGTCGGCCGGCGCACGCTGCCGTACAGACTGAAGACCGGAATGCGGTGCACCGGGTCCACATAGTCCGCCGACTCCACCATGTTGTATTGCTTATCGCCGCGCAGCCCGTGCTGCGGGCCGAAAGCGGCGGTGAGACGCAGCGAGGCGAGCGCAGCGAGCGCATCGATCGAGTGGGTGAGGTCGCGGGTCACCGAGGCCGGGTGCGCCAGCAGCGCCACCCGCCTTCCCAGCAGCCGCTTGCGCAGCGCCGGCTCTTCGATGAGCCGCTCGATGCCGAGTTTCATGTGGACCTCAACTCCAGTGCGAAGCTCTCGGGATGGTGGAAATCCGGATTTCCCGCGGGATGTCGCAGTGCCCAATAGGCGAGGCGGCCGTCCTGCTCCTCGATCACCGCCGCGAGTGCCAGCCGCAGCTCCCGGGCGCTCGCGAGCGCGCTGAGCCCGGCGAGATGCACCGTTGCGGCGAGCTCGAGGCCATCGCGGTCGCGATGCACCTGCAGCCCGGGCGCCTGCACCAGCGTCGCGGCGCTCATGCCCTCACGGTACCCCTGGAACCGATACGCTGCCCAGTCGAGCGCGGGTGAGAAGTTGAACTCATGATAGCCGTTGCTGCCTGGCGCGCTGACGAACGCCTCGAAGCAGGTATGTTTCCACAGACCATCTGCCCGGTGCCCGGCGCGGCCGCGCGGCAGCCGCAGCCGCTCCATATCGCCACGCAGGACGAAACGACAGCTGAGCGTCGCCGCGCTGGTGAGCTGCGCTTCGGCGGCGATGCTCCACACGAATTCACCGCCGGCATCCGGATGAGCGAGCAGATAGGCCCGTTGCGGGCTCACGGAGCTCATGCAACCTGGCTCAGCCCTCCAACCATTCCCGCAACGCCCGCGTCACCTCATCAGGCTGCTCGAGCGTTGACACGTGCCCACTGTCAGGGATGGTGACCAGGCGCGCTCCGGCGATGCCCGCGGCAATCTCGGCGGCGCGCTCGGGAGGGGTGAGCTGGTCCGCATCGCCTACCACCACGAGCGTGGGGCAGCGGATGCTGCCGAGCAGCGTGCGCGAGTCGCTCCGGCCCATGATCGCAGTCTGCTGGCGCACGAATGCCTCCGCCCCGACCTCCTGCGCCATCAGAGCGAAGAGCTCGCGCAGCGCCGTATCGTTGCGCCGGGCGGGGTGCACCAGGCGTGGAAACTGCTGCTCCAGCACCTCGCTCAGCTGCCCGTGCGCGGCGAGCGCCATCTGCGTGCGCCGCATGGCGGTCTGCTCGGGCTGGTCGGCGCGCGCACTCGTATCGAGCAGTGCGACCCGGGCGATACGCTGCGGAGCCTGGCGCAGCATCTCGAAGGCGATATATCCACCCATGGAAAGCCCGACGAGCGCGAAGCGTCCGGGGGCGGTGGCGAGAATACGCTGCGCAATGGCGCTCATGCTCTCATCGCGCGTGTGATCGGCGATGGTGACGGGTCCGCAGCGCCACAGGTGTGGAATCTGTGGCGCGTACATGCGCGGCGAGGCGAGGAGTCCAGGGATCAACACGATGGGCAGCGGCTCGCTCACGTGCCCGAGGTTAACATGTGGCCGTGCCAGCCAGCATTTGCGGCGGTCGCCGGCGTCAGCCGGACCCGAGCGCGTAGCGCAACTCGCCGATGAGATCCTCGACGTCCTCCACGCCGATCGAAAGGCGGATCAGTCCGTCGCTGATGCCGAGTGATGCCCGCACGTGCGGCGGAAGCGACGCGTGCGTCATCAAAGCCGGGTGCTCGATCAGGCTCTCGACCCCACCGAGACTCTCGGCGAGTGCGAACAGCTGACAGCGCTCGAGCGCACGCCGTGCCGCGTCGAGTCCGCCGCGCAGCACCGCCGTGACGATGCCGCCATAGCCGCCGGTCATCTGCCGCCGCGCGAGCGCGTGCTGCGCGTGGCTCGCCAGCCCGGGATAACGCACCTGCCCGACCGCGGGATGCGCCTCGAGGAACTGCGCGATCGCGAGGGCGTTACTGCAGTGCCGCTCCATGCGCAACGCAAGCGTCTTGATCCCGCGCAGGGTGAGAAACGAATCGAAGGGGCTCGGTATTCCGCCCACCGCATTCTGCAGATACGCGATGCGCTCGGCGAGCTCCGAGCCCGGACGTACGATCGCCGCGCCGCCGATGGCGTCGGAGTGACCGTTGAGGTACTTGGTCGTCGAGTGCACGACGATGTCGAAGCCGTGCTCGAGCGGGCGCTGCAGGTAAGGCGTCGCAAAGGTGTTGTCGCACACTGCGATCAAGCCGTGCTGCTGCGCGATGCGCGCCACCGCTGCGAGATCCACGAGCTTCAGCAGCGGGTTGGTGGGTGTCTCCACCCAGACGAGGCGCGTCTCGGGCCTGATGGCGTCCTGCAGTGCGCGCGGGTCGGAAAGATCGACGAACGATACCTGATGTCCCGCCGAGCGGCGCCGCACGTTCTCGAGCAGCCGGTAGCTGCCGCCGTAGAGATCGTGCATGGCGATGATGTGCGATCCCGCATCGAGGAGCTCGAGCAGCGTCGCGGTCGCGGCCATGCCGGAGGCGAAGGCGAAAGCGGCGGCGCCACCTTCCAGATTGGCGAGCGCGGCCTGCAGCGCATCGCGCGTGGGGTTGCGGGTGCGTGAATAGTCGTAACCCTGGTGCACCCCGGGGCTCGACTGCACGTAGGTGGAGGTCGCATAGATCGGCGGCATGACCGCTCCGGTCTGCGGGTCGGGGCGCTGACCTCCATGGATGACCCGGGTGGCGAAACGCTGTGCGGATGTGTCATTACTCATGGAGGCGGGAGTTTGACTCAGAGCTTGCGCCGCAGCCAATTGAGCAGATCGATACGCGTGATGAGGCCCTGGAACTCGCTGCCGTGCATGACGATGGCGACCATGCCGCGCTTGAAGATCTCCATCAGCTGGGTAACCGGCGCGTCGACGGGCACCGTCACCAGGTGGCTCGCCATGGCGCGCGTCACCGGCTCGTTGAAGTGCTCGGGGTTGGCGACCACCTCGAGCAGGATGTCTTCCTCATCGACGATGCCGATGATGCGGCCATCCTGCATCACCGGTACCTGCGAGACGTCATAGAGCTTCATGCGCCGGTACGCTGCCATCACGGTCTCGGTCGAATTGACCGTGACCGCGGCGTGCTCGGCGTGTGGACGAGCGATCAGATCGCGCAGGTCGCCGCGGTGCGTGCGCTCGAGGAAGCCCTGATCGAGCATCCAGTAGTCGTTGTAGACCTTCGAGAGGTACTTGTTGCCGCTGTCGCAGACGAAGCTCACCACGCGCTTGCTCTCACGCTGCTCGCGGCAGTAA
>JAFAVO010000111.1 GCA_019242385.1 Gammaproteobacteria bacterium
GCGGCGCAACAGCGCCATCGCCGATGAGGTGCTCGACAGCCCGCGCAGCGTGGTGGTGCGTGAGGCGGCCAACCGGCTGCCCGTCCAGATGGCGGTCCTGCACCAGCTGCTCCGGGCCTGAGACAGCGAGGGAGAATGCCAACATGATCACCCACCGCGGCGACCAGGCGCTGGCGATCCGTGCACTCAGAAGCGCCGCGCCTTACATCCGCATGTACAAGGGCAAGACCTTCGTGGTGAAAGCCGGCGGCGGGGTGTTCGCCGACCCCGCCACCACGCGGGCGCTGGTCGAGCAGATCGGCATCCTGCATTACTTCGGGGTGCGGGTCGTGCTGGTGCACGGCGGTGGTCCGCAGCTCACCGAGCTCGCGGCCGCGCTCGGCATACCGACGCGCGTGGTCGAGGGGCGGCGGGTGACGGACGAGAAGTCGATCGAGGTGACCGCGATGGTGCTGAATGGACTGATCAACACCCGCGTGCTCGCGATCTGCCGCGACCTCAACATCGACGCGGTCGGCATCAGTGGGGTCGACGCCGGCCTGGTGCGCGCGCAGCGGCGCCCGCCGGTGGCACTCTCGAGTAATGGGGCGATGGTCGATTTCGGTTTCGTCGGCGATATCGACACCGTCGACACGCGCGTGCTGCAGAAGCTGCTCGACAACGGCCTCATGCCCGTGGTCAGCCCGCTCTCGGCCGATGAGTCCGGCACGCTGCTCAACATCAACGCCGACACCGTCGCCGCGGCCATAGGCGCCGCGCTCGGGGCCGAGAAGCTCATTCTGTGCACCGGCACGCCCGGGATCCTCGGCAGTGTGAACGACCCCGGCTCGCTCATCTCCTACACGGATCTGCGCGGGCTCGCCCGCCTGCGGCAGGAGGGACGCATTGCGGATGGCATGGCCCCCAAGGCCAAGGCCATCGAGGAGGCGTTGCGCGGTGGGGTGCGGCGGGTGCACGTGGTGTCGTATCTGTCACCGGAGGGCATCCTCGGGGAAGTGTTCACCAACGAAGGCACCGGCACCCTCATCGTCCCCGATGTGAACGCGCTCAGCCCCGCCGAGCAGCAAAGCGCGCCATGAGCCGCCTGTGGGACAAAGGCGCGCCGCTCGATGAGCGCGTGCTCGCCTACACGGCCGGTGAGGACCACGCGCTCGATGAGCGGCTGGTCAGCTACGACGTGCGCGCCTCGATCGCACACGCGGAGATGCTGCACGCGCAACAGCTGCTGTCGGCGCAGGATCTCGGCGCGATCCGCGCCGCCCTCGAGGCGCTGGCCGCAAGCCATGAGCGCGGCGAGTGGCACATCGAGCTCGCGGATGAGGATGGCCAGACCGCGCTCGAGCGGCTGCTGCGCGCGCGGCTCGGCCCGACGGGTGAGCGCATTCACCTCGGCCGCTCACGCAACGATCAGGTGCTCACCGCGCTGCGCCTGTATCTGCGCGACTGCATCGGGCAGCTCAGCGCCGCGGCTGCGCAGGTCGCGGATGCACTGGAGGCACTGGCTGCGCGTGCATCGCAGACGGCACTGCCGGGCTACACGCACATGCAGCAGGCCATGCCGAGCTCGGTGCCGCTGTGGGCGCGCGGGTTCGCAGCGGAAATTCGCGATGATGCGGCCGGCCTGGCCACGGTGTTGCGGCGTATCGACCGCAGTCCGCTCGGCTCTGCCGCCGGCTACGGCACCCCGGGTCTGCCGATCGATCGGGAGCACACGCGCGCACGGCTCGGCTTCGCGAGCGTGCACGAGCCGGTGACGGCGGTGCAGCTCTCGCGCGGCAAGGCCGAGGCGCAGTTGCTGTTCGAGCTCACGCTGCTGCTCCAGGACCTCGGCCGCTTCGCCGCGGACGTCCTGTTATTCTCCACACGCGAATTCGGCTTCATCACCCTGCCGGAGGCCTTCACCACCGGCTCCTCGATCATGCCGCAGAAGAGGAATCCCGACCTCTTCGAGCTGATCCGCGCACGCTCGGCGACCGCACAGGCGTCCCTGGTGGAGGCGCTCGCCCTGTGTGCGAAGCTCCCCTCCGGCTACCAGCGCGACCTGCAGCTGCTGAAAGCTCCGCTGTTTCGCGCCATCGACCAGGCGCTCGCGACGCTCGACATCCTGCCACCGGCAATCGCAGCGCTCGAGTTCCACCCCGAAGCGATCCGTCTCGATCCGGCCATTCATGCAGCCGAGGAAGCCAATCGCCTGGCGCTGACCGAGGGCATCCCGTTCCGCGAGGCGTACCGGCGCGTCGCGGCGAAGCTCGCCCGCTAGCGGCGCGCTGCCGCGCATCGAAGAGCGGCGGTTGCAAGGCCGCCGCCTGCAGCGCACGCTGACACCCATCGGGGAGGAGTATGACGAAGCTGCTGGGTATCTCCGGAAGTCTGCGCCGCGGCTCCCACAACAGTGCCTTGCTGCGCGCGGCGACACGGCTCATGCCGCCGGAGGCCACTCTGGAAGTCGCCAGCATCCGCGGCATCCCCCTCTACGACTACGATGTGGAGGTGCAGGGCCTGCCGGCCGCGGTCACGCAGCTGAAGGAGGCGATCGTCGGCGCCGATGGCGTGCTGCTGGTGACTCCGGAGTACAACAACAGCATCCCCGGGGTGTTCAAGAACGCCATCGACTGGCTGTCGCGTCCCTCGGCGGACATCAAACGGGTGTTCGGTGGGCGGCCGTTCGCGCTGATCGGCGCCTCGCCGGGAAATTTCGGCACGACCCTCAGCCAGGCCGCATGGCTCCCGGTGCTGCGCACGCTCGGCACCCAGGTCTGGTCGGGCGGTCGGCTGATGGTGCCACGGGCGGCGAGCGTGTTCGATGAGTCCGGAGCGCTGAAGGACGCGGCGATCGCCGAGCAGTTGCGGCAGTTCCTCGCCGGCTATGTCGCCTTCGTGCGGCGACCTGCGGCCTGACAGCGCGCTCCTCAGATCTTGCGCTGCGCCGGCGGCGGCGGCATGTACTGATACAGCCAGGTCTCGGTGAGCGCCTGTCCGTTCAGCGACAGGTAGAGCCGCAGGTTGACCGGATCGACGAGGTTGTCGTTGGGCAGTGCCAGATCGAAGATGGCACGCCACTGCTGCGGATGCGGCACGATGCGCCGCGCCGAGGGGATCTCGATGCGGCCGCGCGAGGCGCTGATGACCGGCACCACGTGCGCCGACTCGCCGAGCATCGCGAGGTCGCCGCCGGCGAAGTCGATGACGAAGCGCCAGGCAAAATGACTGCGCTTCGCCCCGACGACGCCACCGACGCCGGTACGCGTGGCGATCACGGTTGCCTGCTTCGGGCCGTGCGGGTGCTCGCGGCACCAGTAGAGTCGATAGCCGTAGAGATACTCGGTGCCTGCCTGCGGTTTGTCCTCGGGCGTCCAGAAGGCGACGATGTTGTCGTTGGTCTCATCCGGGGTCGGTATCTCCACCAGCATCACCGCGCCCTTGTGCCAGCTCGACTTCGGCTCGACCCACACGCTCGGGCGCTTGTCGTAGAACACCCCATCGTCCTGATACTGCTCGAAGCGCCGCTCGCGCTGCATGAGCCCGAAGCCGCGCGGCGCATCATCGACGAAGCTGTTGACGCGCACCGCCGCAGGATTCACCAGCGGACGCCAGATCCACTCGCCCGCTCCGGTGCAGATCTGCAGACCGTCGGAGTCGTGGATCTCGGGCCGCCAGTCATCGCCGATGCGGCGGTCGTTCTTGCCGCACAGGAACATGCTGGTGCCGGGCGCGATCCCGAGGCGCTCGATCGGGCGGCGTGGATAGAGCGCCGAGTCGATATCCATGATCTGGGTATCGCCGACGTCGATGACGAAGCGGTAAGCGCCGCTCACGCTCGGTGAGTCGAGCAGGCCGTAAAGCGTCAGACGGCTGGAGTCCCGGGCGGGGCGCTCGAGGTAATAGGCGATGAAATCCGGAAACTCCTCCGGCTCGGTCATACCGCAGTTGATCGCGAGCCCGCGCTGCGACATGCCGTACTGCATGTCCCCGGTGACGGCACGGAAGTAGGACGCCCCCTGGAATGCAGCGCAGTCGCGCGTCCAGTCGGTATGGTGGAGGATGCGGAACCCGCCGAAGCCGAGATTCGCCGGCACGGCCGCCGCGCGGATACCCGCGCGCGAGTAATCGAACAGCGAGGCATCGAAAGTGATCTCGCGCGCGGCGCCGTTCACGACCTCGTACATCCGCACCGGCTTGTCGAGCGTGTAGCCCGGGTGGGCGAAGCGCACCTGAAAGCGCAGACCGTCCTCCACCCACAAGGAGCGCTCATCCCGAAAGCGGATCGCCTGCCAGTGGTCCCAGTCGAGCGCTGCAATGGCCGCCGGCAGCCGCTTCGCCGGCGCCACGTACGGTTGCGCGGCGCGCGCCCGCGCCAAGCCCTTGAGGCGCGCGTAATCGAAGGGCGCGGCCGTGTCTTCGTGCGGACCTTGCGGCGGGGCCGCGGCCCCGCTCAACAGCCAGTCGGCACCGGCAACGGTAAGCAGGGCAGCACTCGAGCGGAGAAAACCTCGGCGCGACACGCCCGTTAGCCCTTGGGAGCATCCGGCTGGGCGCCGGGGGCGGCCTGGGCGAAGGCCGGCAGGTTTTCCAGGTGCGCGCAGATGGCGCGCAGTGTCGGGTACGGCGTAACGTCGCAGTCGAAGCGGCGCGCGTTGGCCATCTGCGGCACGATACACACATCCGCGAGCGTAACACTGGTGCCGAACATGTGGCGGCCATCGCCGCTCGAGCGTTGCACGTCGCGCTCGAGAGCCGCGAAGCCGCGCGCGATCCAGTGAGCATACCAGGCCTGCACGCCGGTCTCGTCCTGGCCGAGCTGCGTGCGCAGATAGCCGAGCACCCGCGTGTTGTTGAGCGGGTGGATGTCGCAGGCCACCGCGAGCGCCAACGCGCGCACCTGCGCGCGCTCGAGCGGCGGGCGCGGCAGGAGCGGGGGATGCGGATGAGTCTCCTCCAGGTACTCGATGATGGCGAGCGACTGCGTGAGCGCATGCTCGCCATCGAGGAGGACCGGGATGAGGCCGTGGGGGTTCAGGGTGCGGAAGTCCGCGCTGTGCTGTGCGCTCACCGGTGCGCGCAGGTCCACCGCCACGGTATCCCAGGGGATGCCCTTGAGCGCGAGCGCGATGCGCACCCGATAGGTGGCGGAGCTGCGGAAGTAACCGTAGAGCTTCATGTGGCCTCGGCCCGGGCCGCGGGTGCGATGGTGTTGCGAAGGACCTCGAGCCCCTCGACGCCGCCCTCGAGGATGTCGCCCGGCTTGATCGCACCGATGCCGGCCGGGGTGCCGGTGAAGATCAGATCGCCGGGCCGCAGCTCATACAACCTGGAGAGCGCCGCGATGATCTGCGGCACGTCCCACAACATGTGCCGGATATCCGACTCCTGACGCACGCCGCCATTCACGCTCAGCCAGATGCGCCCGGAGGTCACATGCCCGGCGCTCACCGGACGGATCGCGCCGACCGGCGCCGAGAAGTCGAAACCCTTGGAGGTATCCCAGGGCTCGCCGCGCTCCTTGGCGGCGCTCTGCAGGTCGCGCCGCGTCAGGTCGTTGCCGGCGGCGTAACCGAACACCAGCCCGAGCGCATCCTGCGCTGCGACATCGCGCCCCCCACGCGCCAGCGCGACTACCAGCTCGATCTCGTAGTGGAAGTTGGCGGTCGCCGGCGGGTAGGGCACCGCCGCACCGTTCTCCACCACTGCATCCGCGGGCTTCATGAAAAAGACCGGCGGGGCGCGCGCCGGGTCGCGGCCAAACTCACGCACATGGTCGGCATAGTTGAGGCCGATGCAATAGATGCGGTGCACCGGGAAGCGGGCGCTGCTGCCGGCTACGGCAACGCTTGGCTGGGGAGGTGGAGGAAAAGCGAATGCGGACATGGTGGGCGCCTTCCGGTTTCCGGGTGAGGCAGATTGCCATTGCGCAAACGGCTAGACTAGCTGCGATGAGCATCTGGCGCGTCAGCCCAACACCCGAGGAGCTCACCGCGCGCGGAAGCGCCAGCATGCCGGGCTTTCTCGGCATACGTTTCACGGAGGTGGGGCCCGATTACCTGCGCGCCACCATGCCGGTCACGCCGCGGACCCATCAGCCTTTCGGGCTGCTGCATGGCGGCGCTTCGGTGACCCTCGCGGAGACCGTCGGCAGCGTTGCCTCGATGTTGTGCGTCGATACCGAGCGGTACCTGTGCGTCGGTCAGGAGATCAACGCCAACCATCTGCGCGGGATCTCCTCGGGAAGCGTGATCGCGACGGCGCGCCCGTTCCATCTCGGCGGCCGCAGCCACGTGTGGCACATCGAGATCCGCGACGAGCAGGAGCGGCTGGTGTGTGTATCGCGGCTCACCATGGCCATCATCGAGCGGCGCACGGAAGATCATTAGCCAGGACCGCAGACGCGGAGGTGCAGCATGTCGACCCCAACCCCGACTCCCCCGGTGATCGCCGAAGCACCCCGCGTCGATGAGTCGCTGGTTACCTACACCCATGTCATCTATGCGCTGCACGCGCTCGCGGTGCTGATCGGCGTCACCACTCTTCACACCATCGTCCTGAGTTTCGTCGGCGGGCTGCCCTCGCTCATCGCGGTGATCATGAACTACGCGCGCCGCTCGGCCACGCGCGGGACCTACCTCGAATCGCACTTCCGCTGGCAGATCCGCACCTTCTGGTATGCGCTGCTGTGGCTGGTGGTGTGCGGACTGCTGGCAGTCACCATCATCGGAATTCCGCTGGCGCTGCTCGGTTACGCTGCGCTCGCGGTCTGGATCATCTACCGCGTCGCACGCGGCTGGCTGGCGCTCAAGGATGGGCGCCCGATGTACGTATGAGACCGCGCGCATCTGCCGCGGCGGGCGCGGTCGCGCTCAGTGTCGCGCTCCTGCTCTCGGGGGGGTGCGGTCAGAAGGGACCGCTCTACCTGCCCGAGAGGGGCGGTGCCGTAGTCACGGCGCCGGCCGAAGGGCCTCCGCCGGCACCGGTGCCTTCGGGTCAGCCACCCGCGGTATCGCCCGCTCCACAGCCGCAGAGCACCACAGAGCCCCCGCCACCAGGTGGCACTCCGCCGCCGCCCAAG
>JAFAVO010000285.1 GCA_019242385.1 Gammaproteobacteria bacterium
GGTCGCCGCCATGCAGCTTCCCTTAGGCGAAGTGGTGGGGCCGAGCCGATCGGCTAAGCTCGATGGTGTGTCCGGGACCGTCGGAGCTCCAATGAGAAAATGGCAGAGCCTGCTGTTCAGCGCCGCGCTACTTGGCGCACTCTCCGCACGCGCTGATACCCCTCCGTCCACGGAGCCGCCCGCCGCGGACTGGCAAACGGCCCTCAATTCGGTCACGGAGGCCTGCAAGGGGGACATGCCGCAGCTGTGCCCCGGCCTCAGCGTGGACACCGCGATGGCGTGTCTTCATACCAACATCGACAAAGTGACGCCCGCCTGCAAGGACGCCGTGGTGAAGCTTGTCAAGTCCCGTCTGACGTTCTAGCCGCTACATCACCACCGTCACGACCTTCTCCTCGGTGCAGGCGTCGAGCCCGCGCGCACCGAGCTCGCGTCCGATGCCACTCGTCTTGAATCCGCCCCACGGCAGACGCGGATCGATGGCGCCCCAGCCGTTGATCCACACGGTGCCGGCGCGCACCCGGGCGGCGATGGAGTGCGCAGCGTTGATATCGCGCGTCCACACGCTCGCGGAGAGTCCATAGCGGGTCGCGTTGGCGAGGCGCACGGCTTCCTCGACATCATCGAAGGGCATGACGGCGCCCACCGGGCCGAAGATCTCCTCCTGAGCGATGCGCATGTCGTTGCTGACGTTGGAGAGAATGGTGGGCTTGAAGAAATAGCCCTTGCCACTGCGGCGGTCGCCGCCGGCCACGACCTTGGCGCCTTCCTCCAGGCCGAGCCTCACGTAGCCTGCGACCCGGTCGAGCTGCTTCCGGCTGACCAGCGCACCCATTTGTGTCTGCGGATCGAAAGGATCGCCCTGCTTGACGCCGTTGGCGGCCGCGCCGAGGCCCTCGAGCACCTGCTCGTACCTGGAGCGATGCACGAATACCCGCGTACCGGCGGCGCAGATCTGCCCGGAATTGGCGAACAAGCCGATGGCGACTCCGCCGACGGCGGCGTCCAGCGCCGCATCCGGGAGCACGATGTGCGGAGTCTTGCCGCCCAGTTCGAGTGTGACGCGCTTGAAGCCATCGGCAGCGACCTTCTGGATCTCGCGTCCAACCTCGGGACTGCCGGTGAAGCTGATCTTGTCGATGCCCGGATGGCGGGCGAGCGCGGCCCCGGCGACTTCGCCGAGACCGGTGACGACGTTGAACACGCCTGCGGGGAATCCGGCTTCTTCGACCAGCTTCGCCAGATGCAGGGTGGTGAGCGGCGCCTCTTCGGAGGGCTTCATCACCACGGTGCAGCCGGCAGCGAGCGCCGGCGCCAGCTTCCACGCGGCGATCATGGTCGGGGCGTTCCAGGGAGTGATGGCGCCAATGACGCCGACCGGTTCCCGGATCGTGTAGTTGAACACCGGTCGGCCGAACGCGCCGGCGGTCGGAATGGTGCGGCCTTCAATCTTGTCTGCCCAGCCGGCGAAGTAGCGTACGGTGTCGATGCTGTTCGGGATGTCGAGCATGGTGGGCTCGAAGAGCGGCTTGCCTACGGTCGCCGATTCGAGCTTCGCCAGATATTCCTTGTCACGCTCGAGGAGATCCGCGAGCCGATTCAGCAGGCGGCTGCGCTGGGGGCCGGGCACCTTCGACCACTCCCCGCCATCGAACTGGGCGCGTGCGGCGGCGACCGCCCGATCGACATCCTGCGCCGAGCCCGCCGAGATGCTCGCCAGCACGCTCTCGGTGGCGGGATTGACCACATCGAACGTCTCGCCACTGCTCGAGTCGGTCCACTTTCCGTTGACGTACATCTGGCGAAAGCCAGCGCCGAGCGATGCCGAAGGTGCGGTTGCGACGGCCATGATGTTTCCTCCTCTCGGGGCCGACTAGAGTAGCCTGCGGCGAAATGCCGCGCCAATTTCCTACCCCGGGGTGCGCACCCTCGGTAACATGGCTTGGGCAGCGTGCGCCGCGGCGCCCGAGTGACGTCGGCCGCCGTTGCGCTTTGAGCTCCAGGGGGTCGATACATGACATCCGGCGCACCCCGCGTCTCGCCGCGGGGACTCGAGCCGATCGAGACTGCGAGCCGCGATGAGATCTCGGCTCTGCAGCTCGAGCGCCTGCGCTGGTCGGTGGCCCATGCCTACAACCAGGTGAGCCATTACCGGCGGGCCTTCGACTCGCTGGGGGTGCATCCGAGCGATCTGAAGGAGCTGAGCGACCTCGCCCGTTTCCCCTTTCTGCTGAAGGATGACCTGCGCGCGTGCTATCCCTTTGGGATGTTCGCCGTGCCGCGCGAGCAGCTCATCAGGATTCACGCTTCCAGCGGCACCACCGGACAGCCGACGGTGGTCGGTTACACGAAAAAGGACATCGAGACGTGGGCCGCTCTCGTCGCCCGCTCGATCTACGCGGCCGGTGGGCGGCCCGGGCACATCGTGCACATCGCCTACGGCTATGGCCTCTTCACCGGCGGGCTGGGTTGCCATTACGGCGCCGAGCGGCTCGGCTGCACCGTCGTGCCGCTCTCGGGCGGACAGACCGAGAAGCAGGCCCAGCTGATCCTCGACTTCCGGCCCGACATCATCATGGTGACACCTTCCTACATGCTCAGCATCGCCGAAGAGCTCGAGCGGCGCGGGATCGACGCCGGAAACTGTCCGCTGCGCATCGGCATTTTTGGCGCGGAGCCGTGGTCGGAGGCGATGCGGCAGGAGATCGAGGAGCGGGTCGGACTGGCGGCGGTCGATATCTACGGCTTGTCCGAGGTGATGGGCCCGGGCGTCGCCAGCGAGTGCGTGGAGACGAAGGATGGCCTCGTGCTGTGGGAAGACCACTTCTATCCCGAGATCATCGATCCCGAGACCGGCGCGGTACTGCCCGAGGGCACCGAGGGCGAGCTGGTGCTGACATCACTCAGCAAGGAGGCGCTTCCGGTCATTCGCTACCGCACGCGTGACCGCACGCGGCTACTGCCGCCGACGGCGCGCGCCATGCGTCGCCTGGCCCGAATCAACGCACGCACCGACGACATGCTGATCATCCGCGGAGTCAACGTCTTCCCGAGCCAGCTCGAAGAGCTGATCCTGAAGAGCGGGGTGTTCGCACCCACTTATCTGATCGAGCTCGAGCGCGACGGACACCTCGACCGGCTTACGCTCAATGTCGAATGGGCCAAGGCCTCCTCCGCAGGCAGGCCCTCGGAGGAAGCCGCGGCGCACGCGCTGGTGCACCACGTCAAATCATCGGTCGGCATCTCGGTGCAGGTGCGCATCCTGACGCCGGGATCACTCGAGCGATCGGCCGGCAAGGCCCGTCGCGTCATCGACCGGCGCCGCAAGGAATAGCGGGAGCGCCGCCGGTGCACCGTCGCCGGCTGCTCCTGGAGCGTACGACATGATCTGGTACGAGGGCGGTGGCGAGGGCAGGCGCACGCTCGTGCTGTTGCACGGCCTCGGCGCGACGGCCGCCGTATGGCAGCCACTCGCGCGAGCGCTCGAGATGCGCGGGACCTGCCGCTGGCTCGCCACCGATCTCGGCGGTCACGGCGCATCGGACGCGCAACCTTCCTACAGCGTAGGTCAGCTCGCCGCGCAGCTCGCGCAACTGCTGCAGGAGCAGCGCTGTGGCGAGTTGTTGATCATCGGACATTCGCTCGGCGCTTACGTGGCCCTGGCGCTGGCGAGCGGCTGGTTCGGGCTCCCCGTGCACGGCGTGCTGGGCATCGGGCCGAAGATCCACTGGCCGGATGCAGACGTACGGGCGGCGCGGGAGCTCGGCGCACGTCCGGTGCGATGGTACCGGAACGAAGAGGAGGCGTGGACTCGCTACCGGCGCGTCTCGGGTCTCACGGCAGAGATCGCACCCGGTGAAGAATGCCTGGCCCGCGGTGTCGTTCGCGGAGAGGAGGGCTGGCGCCTCGCCCAGGATCCGCGCACCTTCACCGTCGCCGGCGCCCCGTTGGCAACGCTCGCGGCGAGCGCCACCGCACGCATCCGCCTGGCGCGCGGTGAGCACGATCCCATGGTGTCGCTCGCGGAATTACGGGTTCACGATCCACAGGCGCGCGATATTCCGGGCGCAGGGCACAACGCGCATGTCGAAGACCCCGCCGCGGTGCTCGAGCTGCTCGCGCAACTGGAAGCACCGGCGTGAGTCGCCACCTCGAGGCGCAAGAGGCCCGCGCGCTCGCCGAGAGGTTCGATCCGAACCGGTTGAGCCGCGGCTTCTATGAGAATCCCTACGACACCTACGCCGCATTGCGCGCCTTCGAGCCGGTGCATCGCTGTCCGGATGGGAGCTATTTTCTCACGCGCTTTGCGGATCTCGACGAGATCTACCGTGACCGCGCTCACTTCAGCTCCGACAAGCAGGCGGTGTTCGGTCCCAAATTCGGCCAGGACTCACCGTTGTACGAGCATCACACCCGCAGTCTGGTGTTCAACGATCCGCCGTACCACACCCGGGTGCGACGTCAGATCGTCGGTGCACTGAGCCCCAACGCGCTGCGTGCGCTGCAGCCGGGCGTGACGGAGCTCGTCGACCGGCTCCTCATGCAGCTGCAGGAGCGGCAGCGCTTCGATCTCATCGAAGACTTCGCCGCTGCCATTCCAGTCGAAGTCATCGGCAACCTGCTGCGCGTACCGCGCGCGGACCGCGCGCCATTGCGAGGCTGGTCGCTCGCCATACTCGGCGCCCTGGAGACCGAGCTCAGCGCCGCGCAGCAGGCGCGCGGCAACGACGCGGTGCGCGAGTTCACCGCTTACCTGCGCGACCTGATCGCCGACCGGCGGCGAAATCCGCTCGGCGAGGCCGACCTCCTGACCAGGCTCCTCCAGGAAGCAGAGCTCAGCGAGTCCGAGCTGCTGCAGAACTGTGTGTTTCTCCTCAATGCCGGGCACGAGACGACCACGAATCTGATCGGCAACGGCTTGTATCTGCTCCTCAGCCATCCCGAGTCGGCCGAGCGGCTGCGCAGCGCCCCGGAGCTGATCGGGACGGCGGTGGAGGAGTGTCTGCGCCTCGAGAGTCCGAACCAGCTCGGCAACCGCCTGGTCACGGCGCGGTTGACGATCCGCGGGGTCACGCTCGAGCCGGGCACCTACCTGACGCTGTGCATCGGCGCCGCCAACCGCGATGCGGAGGAATTTCCGGACGCGGAGCGTTTCGACATTGCGCGCAAGCCCAATCGCCACCTGGCCTTCGCCGCCGGAGCCCATGCCTGCGCCGGCATGGGGGTTGCGCGACTGGAAGCGCAGATCGCGTTGTTGCGTGCACTGCAATTACTGCCGCGGCTGCGGCTCAGCGCTGGCGCGGCGCGCGCGCAACGAGCACGGTTTCGCGGGTTCGTGTCGCTGCCTGCAGAAGCCTAGAGACGCCCTGCGTCCACATCGCGCATGAATTGAATGACTCCGGTCATGTAGGCGCTCTGATCGTCATACATGTCGAAATGGCTGCCCCGGGGACAGAAGAGGTAACGGCCCTTTTTCACGCTGCTCGCGAGCTTCTGCATCTGCGCCGGCTCCATGGTGTCGTAGCGCGCGCCGACCGCGAGGGTGGGTACGGCAATCAGGTGCAGATCCGCGCTGCGGTCCCACTTCACGAGCTTGCCGCTCGTCCCGAGCTCACTCGGACCCTGTAGCGGCACGTAGATCTTCTTGTTGATCTTGTTGATGGCCCGCAGCAGCGGATCCGGCCACTGCTCAGCGGGCATGCGCAGCACGTGGTAGATGTAGAAATTCTGCATCAGCAGCTCTTCGTAGCGCGGATCCTCGTACTTGCCCGCCGCCTCCAGATTCTTGATCTCGGCGAGCGCCTTCTGATCCATGGCCGGCATCAGCACCTGCTGCGCGTAGCGGCTGTAAGCGGGAACGCTCGGCACCATGTTGGAGATGATCAGCGCTTTCAGATGTTGCTGGTATTTGAGAGCGTACTCGAGCGCCAGCATCCCGCCCCAGGAATGTCCGAGCAGGTAAAAGTTGCTCTGGTCCAGCTTCAGGGCGCGGCGCACCTGCTCGACTTCCTCCACGAACCGGGGCAGCTCCCACAGGCTCGGCTCATCCGGCTGATCGCTGTAGGCCGAACCGAGCTGGTCGTAGTAGTAGTACTCGATTCCCTCCCGCGGCAGGTAGCTGTCGAACGCTTCGAAGTACTCATGCGTCATGCCCGGTCCACCGTGCAGCAGCAGCACTTTGATGCGTGGATTGTTTCCGACCCGCTTGGTCCACACCTTGAACGGTCCCTTGGGCGTTTGGATGGTGATGAGCCTGACGCCGCCCGCGAGCACGTCCTCGCGCCCGGATGAGTCGAAGTAAGCGCTCGGCGCCGGGGCGTCGGCAGCGAGTGCGCCGGCCGCGAGTGCGCCGGAGCAGCTGAGCGACCCAAGAGCCAGCAGGAGACCGATGGAAGAACGCATTCTTGATGCTCCCGGTTTCAGGACTGACTAAGATTGCCTGCACGGGCAGGCCAGGCAAGAGGAGGGGACATGACAGGCAGCGCGAAACCCAAGGGCCTCCTCATGAAGGAGGCAGCGCGCACCGGGGCGCGGCGGGTGGCCATGACGCCTGCGGAGCGCGCCGCGCGCCAACGGCTTGCGGCCTGCTACCGCGTGTTCGATTACCTCGGCTGGACGGAATCGATCTTCAATCACATCACGCTGCGGGTTCCGGGACCCGAGACCATCTTTCTGATCAATCCCTTCGGTCTCCACTACAGCGAGGTGACGGCCTCGAATCTCGTCGCCGTGGACATCGATGGGCATCCGGTACGGCCCGCCGAACACCCCATCAATCTCGCAGGTTTCGTCACCCATAGCGCCATTCACGGACATATCCCGTCCGCCCACTGCGTGATGCACACCCACACGACCAGTGGAAGCGCAGTGGCCTGTCTCGAGGAGGGGCTCTCGCACGACACCTTCTACGGCGCGCAGCTCTATGGCCGCATCGCCTACCACGAGTTCGAAGGTGTGACGGTCGAGTCCGAGGAGCGCGCGCGAATGGTCGCGGACATCGGCGACAAGCGCGTCGTCATCCTGCGCAACCACGGACTCCTGACCTGGGGCGAGACGCTGGAGGAAGCGTTCATGTGGCTCTGGCTGCTGCAGCGTGCCTGTGACATTCAGGTCGCCGCGGCATCGGTCGGACGCCTGCGGCGGGTGTCCGATAGCGTCCTGACCCACACGCGGCTCGAAGGCGCCGGGGATCAGTCCCAGGTCTGCCGCGCGGCATTCGACGCCCTGGTCCGTAAGGTCGACGCCATCGATAACTCCTATCTCAATTGAGGGGGTCGACGCGCTGAGCTGGCGTCAGGACCGGGGCGCATCCGGGGGCTCCTCGAACTGCGCGCGAAGCTCCCTCGCAGCTCGCACCAGGAGCGTCGTGTCGATTCCAACCGCGACGAAGCGGGCGCCCAGACCCAGGTACTTGCGGGCGAGCGCCGGGTCGGCGCTCAGCACTCCGGCAGCCTTGCCGGCAGTGCGGACCGTGTGGATGCCGGCGGCGATCACATCCTGCACGCGTGGGTCGGCGGTCTTGCCGAGCAGACCCATCGAGGCGGCAAGGTCGGCCGGTCCGAACAAGACCCCATCGACGCCCTCGGTTGCGGCGATCGCAGCGAGGTTCTCGAGGCCCGCGGTCGATTCCACCTGCACGAGCACACACAGCTCCTGCTCGCAGGTCCGCAGATAATCGCTCACCTGGTTCCAGCGCGCGGCACGCGCGAGCGCGCTGCCGACGCCCCGCCCACCCGCGGGTGGGTAGCGCGTGGCGGCGACGATACCTGCGGCCTGCGCGGCGGACTCGACCATCGGCACCAACAGCGTCTGCGCACCGATGTCGAGATACTGCTTGAGCAGGGTCGCATCGCCCGCAGCGGTACGGACCACGGCGTGCACCGGATAGGAGGCGATCGCCTGCAATTGCCCGAGCACGCTGCGCGGGTCATTCGGCGCGTGCTCGGCATCGATCGCCACCCAGTCAAACCCCGTGGAGGCGCACAGCTCGCTCGCGTAGGCATCGGCGAGCCCGAGCCACAGGCCGATCTGTGGGCGTCCGCCGCGCAGCGCGGCTTTGAAGGTGTTTCGCGGCAGCTGCATCACGCTCTCCCTCAGGCAAAGCGGACCGAGATGGTGCCGAGCGAGCCAAAGTCCGCATGCAGCACATCGCCGCGGGCGGCGGTCGTCGGGCGCGTGAAGGAGCCGCTGAGCACCATGTCGCCGGCGCGCAGCTCCTCGTCATAGGCGGCGATCTTGTTGGCGAGCCAGGCGACGCCGTTGCCGGGGTGATTGAGCACGCCGGCGGCGAGACCGGTTTCCTCGATGACGCCGTTCTTGTAGAGGAGCGCACCCACCCAGCGCAGGTCGATCCCCTCGGGGGCCATCGGCCGGCCGCCCGGGACCACGCCGGCATTGGCGGCGAAGTCTGCGATGGTGTCGAACACCTTGCGCGGGGCGCGGGTGTCGCGGTCGAACTGCTCGATGCGCGCGTCGATGATCTCGAGCGCCGGAGTGACGTGGGCAGTCGCCTGCATGACCTGCTCGAGCGTCACACCAGGGCCGCGCAGCGCTTTGCTCAGCAGGAAGGCGAGCTCCACCTCGACGCGCGGGGCAATGAAGCGCTCGAGCGGAATGTCCGTGCCGCTGGCAAAGAACATGTCCTCCATGAGCGGGGCGTAGTCCGGCTCGCTGATCTGGGAGGCCTGCTGCATCGCGCGCGAGGTGAGCCCGATCTTGCGACCCTTGATGATGTGGCCATCGGCGAGCTCGAGCTTCACCCACTCGCGCTGGATGGCGTAGCCGTCCTCGATCGTCATCTGCGGATAGGCGCGCGAGAAATGCCGCAATTGCACGCGATCCTTGCGCGCCCGGTAGAGCTTATGCGCCAGCTCCGCGATCAGCGCAGGCGGCAGCGTGCTCACGGCTTACGAAAGAGCGGATGAATGGTGCTGTGCTTGGCATCGAACACTTCCTGCCCCTCATCGATCTGCAGCGTGAGCCCGATGTAGCGTGTGGCGAAGAGTCGCGCCAGGTGCGCCTTCGCCGCCTC
>JAFAVO010000002.1 GCA_019242385.1 Gammaproteobacteria bacterium
CGCGGCTCGTGTGCCGGTGGGGCCGGAAGTAGGAGTCAGCCTGCGCCACGACGAGAAAGCGCTGCACCGGATCGGCCGAGGTCGGGTGGATGTTGTAGTGGGCGCGCAGGCGCGGACTCGCGGCGGCTTTGCCGGCGAGCTCGAGCAGGAGCGACTGCGGCAGGAGCTTCAGCATCTCATCCTCCCTCGGCGAGCGGCTGCTCATGCACGTTCGGCAGGAAAGCGGCCAGCAGGCCGATCATCGGCAGGAAGGCGCACATCGCATAGATCGTCTCGGTGCCGACGTGGTCGGCGAGCTTGCCGAGCACGGCCGCGCCGATGCTGCCCATGCCGAACGCGAGTCCGAAGAACAGTCCCGCCACGGTGCCAGTGCGTCCCGGCAGCAGGTCCTGGGCGTAGACGACGATGGCGGGGAAGGCCGAGGCAATGATCAGCCCGATGGGGACGCTCAGCACCCCGGTCCAGAAGAGGTTCGCATGGGGCAGCAGCAGCGTGAAGGGCAGTACCCCGAGGATGGACATCCAGATGATGTACTTGCTGCCGACGCGATCGCCGAGAGGGCCGCCGATCATCCCGCCCGCGGCGGCGGAAGCCAGAAACACGAACAGGTGCAGCTGCGAGCTGCGCACCGACACCTGGAAATGCTCGATCAGATAGAACGTGTAGTAGCTGGTGATGCTGGCGAGGTACACGTACTTCGAGAACACCAGCAACAGCAGCACCACGAGCGCCCCCGCGACGTGGTGCCGCGGCGCCGCGCGCCGCGGGCTGCCCGAGCGCGCCAGGCGCGAAAGCCCGTGGGCCTTGTACCAGTGGCCGACGTTGATCAGCAGCACGATACCGAGGAGCGCCGCGCCCGAGAACCAGGCGACGCTCGACTGGCCGTGCGGCAGGACGACGAAGGCCGCGAGCAGCGGACCTGCCGAGGAGCCGAGGTTGCCGCCGACCTGGAACACCGATTGCGCGAGTCCATGCTTGCCGCCGGAGGCCATGCGCGCCACGCGCGAGGACTCCGGGTGGAACACCGATGAGCCGGTACCGATCAGGGCCCCGGCGGTGAGCAGCAGCCGGTAGCTTCCGGCGAAGGCGAGCAGCAGCAGTCCGCCGAGGGTGCATCCCATGCCGACCGCGAGCGAGTAGGGGCGGGGACTGCGGTCGGCGAGCGCGCCGATGAGCGGCTGCAGGAGCGAGGCAGTGAACTGGAAGGTGAAGGTGAGCAGGCCGATCTGCGTGAAGCTGAGCGCGTAGGAGCTCTTGAGCATCGGGTACAGCGCCGGCAGCAGGGACTGCAGCATGTCATTGAGCAGGTGACAGAAGCTGATGGCGGCGAGAATGCCGACGGCAGTGCCGCCGGCGCTGCGCACCGCGCCGACGCCCGATGCAGACTCGTTCAACGCATCATCTCCGGGAGGGCTATGCGGCGCTCATTGGAGCGCATTTCCACCCCGGCGCGCATCTCCCGGATTAGGGGCCGAAAAAAAAGCGCGGTGCGCCCGGTGAGCGCACCGCGCCGTGCTGAGGCCTGTGCCTTAGAAGTTCTGCGATACCTGGATGCCGAAGGTGCGTGGCTGCGCCGGCACGACGTACACCTGGTTCATGTTGTTGGCCGAGATATTGGTGAACCGTGTCAGCTGCGCGCGCTTGTCGGTGACGTTGGAGATGAACAGGGTGATCTGGGTCGCCTGGCTGGGACTAGTCGCCCCCGCCGAGAGGTCGAGCAGCCCGTAAGCCGGCGCGAACCCGATTACCGCCTGCTCGTTGCCCTTCAGGTGGGGCGCGGTTTTGGTCTGGTACATGAACGCCGCCTGGCCAAACGGCGACCAGCTGGCGATGTCGTCGAACTGGTAACGCAGCACCGCGTTGCCCTTGAACTTCGGCACCTGCGGCAAGTCCGTGCCCGCGGGCGCCAGCGGTCCGGTCCACGTGTACGTCGGCGGCAGGAACGGAGCCCCGGTCGTATCGTTCGGGCAGTCCGTGACTCCAACGGTGGCACAGAAGTTCTCAGTGGTCACCGCGTGCAGCCAGGTGAAGTTTGCGCTCATCATCAGTTTGTGGGTCGGCTGGAATATCAGGTCGTTTTCCCACCCCTTGATGCGCGCGTTGCCAGCATTGGTGATCGCCGTGATGCTCGGTGGCACGAGGAATCCGAACTGGAAGTTCTTCCAGTCCTCCCAGAAGAGCGCTGCGTTCCA
>JAFAVO010000090.1 GCA_019242385.1 Gammaproteobacteria bacterium
CCGCGCGATGATGCAGATCGTGCATGTCGTTGCGCCTGGAGCTGCGCTAGCGTTCCACACTGGCAGCAACAGCGAAGCGGATTTTGCTGCGGGCATCAGTGCACTCGCCGCCGCAGGCGCCACGGTGATCGCGGACGACATCGGCTATTTCGACGAGCCGTTTTTCCAGGACGGCATCGTGGCGCAGGCGATCGACGCCGCGAACGCCCAGGGCGTCGCTTATTTCTCTGCTGCCGGCAACAACGGGCAGCTGTCCTACGAGAACACCGCGCCGAGCTTCGCCACCGCAGGGACGGGCGCAAACACCAACGAGATGCTGCTGAGTTTCGGCACGAATGGAGGCGCCGCGCAGACTTACCTGCCGATCAACGTCCCGGCAATGTTCCCCGGCCAGTTCATGGGGCTGATCGTGCAATGGGACCAGCCCTATGTCACGGGCGCACCCGGGAGTCCTGGTGCCAGCAGCCGGGTCGACCTCTGCATCACCGGCGCCCCGGCCAACAGCGTGGTGCTCAACCTCGATGGCAAGTCGATGACGTGTACCGGTCCCAACTCCAGCGGCGCAGATGCGGTGCAGGTACTGATCCTCGGTAACCCAGCGAGCAATAACTCCAACACTTCCGCGCAGACCGTGCACCTGATCATCGGCCTGGAGAACGGCAGCCCCGCTCCGGGCTTGATCAAGGTGGTGGTCGCCGACGATGGCGCCGGCAGCCAGATCGCTGCCTTCGACACGCACAGCCCCACCGTGCAGGGACACCCGGGCGCCGCCGGTGCCGCCGCTGTGGGCGCCGCGTTCTTTCCCCAAACGCCGCTCTGTGGCACGAGCCCGGCGCTGCTCGAGTACTTCTCCTCCGCAGGGGGTGATCCCATTCTCTTCGACAAGTCGGGTGCGCGGCTGGCAACGCCGCAGCACCGTCAGAAGCCTGATTTCGTAGGTCCCGACGGGGTCAACACCTCCTTTTTTGGTTTCCCGCTCGCGGCCAGCAGCTTCAAGGACAGCTCCTCCGTGCCGCAGTGTGCGAACGACGCCACCTACAACAATTTCTTCGGGACTTCAGCAGCCACACCGCACGTTGCCGCCATCGCTGCGCTCATGCGGCAGGCGAGCCCCGCCCTGACCCCGGCACAGATCCAGACGGCGCTGGCATCAACCGCGCTGGCCATGGGAAATGGTCAGCCCGACTATCTCAACGGCGCTGGTTTCATCCAGGCGGATGCGGCGCTTGCCTCGCTGCCACCCGGGCCGCCGACCATGACTCTCGCCGCGTCGACCGTGAACGTAGGAGCCTCCACCACTCTCACGTGGGCGGCCTACAACGTCACGAGCTGCAACGCCTCGGGCAGTTGGAGCGGAGCGCAGAAGGCCGCCGGCTCGCTGACCATCACCCCGACGGCTGCCGGTACGCAGACTTACACTCTATCCTGTACCAACCCGCACGGCTCCTCGCAAAAGAGTGCAAGCCTCACTGTGCAAGCGGCCTCGGCAGGCGGCGGTGGTGGAGGCGGCCTCGATGCGCTCACACTGCTCGCGCTGATCGTGCTTGGAACCGGCATACAGGTGCGGCGCGTGCGCGCGTTATCGATGCACAGCTAGGCGCTCGCGGCTCGCGGCCGGCGCAACGACGCTGGGAGGCAGCCCTGAGAGCATTGACGGCCACGGCGTTGTGCGCTCTCGCGCTCGTGTATGCCGCGAGCACCTCCGGGGTCACCCCCGGTACCTTCGGCACTGCCGACACGCAGTTCGCGAATTTCGCCTTCGCCAGCGAGATCGGCTCGGGGGTGTACGAGATATCAGGCAGCGTCATCACCGTCTACACGTTCGAGCCTTACTACACGCTGCGCAGCGCGCAGCCTCACGGCGGCCAGCCCGGCATCCGTCTGATCTTTCCCTTCACGGTCGGGTTCTTCAATTTCCAGACCAAGGACCTGGTGCATCTGGAGCTGCCGAATTCGATCGGCGCGCTCAGCTTCGAGCCGGGCGTCGAGCTCGATTACTGGATCAACGACTCCTGGGATCTCTACCCGTACGTGAAGGCGGGCGGCACCCTCGCCTCCAGCGCTGAGGTCAATGCGCTCATCTGGGGGGCGGGGATCCGCAGCGATTACCGCTTCGACGCGCTCGCGAGCGCGGGCTTGTGGCGCGCGCAGCTCGCCTATGCCGGCGCGCATTTCCACGATACGCCCAACCAGTCCTTCACACGGCTGCGTAACGGGATCGAGCTGCGCCGCAGCCTCAACCTCACCTGGCGTTCGCGCGCGCTGGAGCTCGCGCCATATGCGATCACGGATGTTTATTTCGCAGCGCCTACCGGGCCTGCCTCCGGCATCAGCCCGCGCACCTTCCAGTATGAGGTCGGACTGATGTGCGGGTTTTCTCCACGCTGGGAAATTTACGGTGTGCCGCTGCCCCGGCTGGGAGTCGGCTGGCGCGAGGCCGGCATACTCTCAGGCTGGCGCCTGGTCCTCGGCGATCCGTTCTGAGGACATGCCGCCACGCGGGTCAACGTGGCGACAGAGGGTGCGTTAGCATTGACGCTGGATGGCACGGCGTTGAGTTTTGTCGAGGTTGGCAGAGTATGAAACGTGTCATGTATGTCGCGGTGGCCGCGTGCATCACTGCGCTCACGCTCGCGGGCTGTGCGCCCTATGTCAGGTCGGATGTGAACCACGCGCTCATCGGTCAGGTGCACTGTGGCAGCTTCGCCTGGGCGGGCGCGTTCCGCAGCAACAGCCCTCTGCGCAGCACGATCGCCAATCCGCTGAATGAGGATCGGCTGCGCGCTGCGATCGCTTCCCACCTCGGCGGAGGGGTTCAGCCTGGCCCGGGCAATGCGGAATGCCTGGTGGGCTATGGCATCGGTGGCTATTACGTGACGAGTGGCGTCTACCCCTACCCGTACGGTTGGGCCTGGAGCCATCCCTACGGATGGGGCTGGCCGGGACCGTACACCTATCCCGAGGGTGTGATCGCCATCGACCTCTACGACGCGCGCACCGGCCAGCCGCTGTGGCACGCCTCGACCGAGCAAAGCCTCTTCGGCGTGAGTGGCGCGGAGGCTGAGAAGCGCATCAACTCGGCGGTGGCGGCGCTCTTCACCAAATTCCCGTACAGCGGCTGAGGTTTCCGCGGCACCGGCTGTTCCCCGCAGCCGGAACGCGGCAAGATCGGGGCATGCGCGCTCCCTTTGGCCTCAGCCTCATCTTTCTCAACGTGCTGCTCGAGCAACTCGGACTGCCGCTGCCCGCGACTCCGACACTCGTGCTCGCAGGTGCCCTCGCGGCCAATGGTCAGCTGCCCGCCTCCGCGGTGCTCGCGCTGGCGGTAGCTGCCAGTCTCATCGGCGACAGCATCTGGTATCTGGCCGGCCGCGCCTATGGCGTGCGCGTCATGAAGCTCCTGTGCCGCATCTCACTGACACCCGACACTTGCGTCAGCCAGACGCAGGCGAGCTTTGAGCGCTGGGGTGCGCGCGCACTGATCGTCGCGAAATTCATCCCCGGGCTGTCGATGATCGCCCCGCCGCTTGCCGGCGCTACGCGCATGAGCTTCGCGCGTTTTACCCTCTTCAGTGCAGCGGGTGCGGCGCTCTGGGTCGGTGTCGCGCTCACCGCAGGTCTGCTGCTCAAATCCCAGATTGCGTGGTTGCTGCCACGACTCGCCGGCATCGGCGGGACGGTGGCGGTAGTGGTCCTCGTGCTGTTGGCTGCCTACATCGCCTTCAAGTGGTGGGAGCGACGTCGCTTCTATGCGCTGCTCGACATGGCCCGCATCGATGTGAGCGAGCTCTACGAGCGCATGCAGGGCGACACGCTGCCTGTTATCGTCGATGTGCGCTCACCCACCTCGGTAGGGCTCGAGCGGCGGCGGATCCCCGGTGCCCTGCAGGTACCGGTGCAGGAGGTCGAGCGTCACGCCCGCATACTGCCGCGCGACCGCGAGATCATCCTCTACTGCACCTGCCCGAACGAAGCTTCCGCGGCGCAGGCGGCAAGACTGCTCATCAGTCATGGTTTCCGCGAGGTGCGGCCGCTGCGCGGCGGGCTCGATGCCTGGATCGCAGCCGGCTATGCGGTCGAGGAGCTGCCGGCTGCGGCGGCAAGCGTGGCGACGGTGCCCATCGCCGCACCGCCGCTGCAGTGAGCGCGGGCGCGTGGCTCCTCGCCACTGACCTCGGCCCATAGCCGCGCATAGAGGAGCGCCGCGGGGCTGCTCGGTGCGCTCGCCGGCAACGGCGCGCGGCGTACACTCATACGCTCGATCTCGCTCCAGTACGGCACCTCGGTGGTGAGCAGCTGGGGAAAGCGCGCGCGCGCCGCGGCGATCGTCTGCTCATGCAGTGAGCGGCGGCGGTCGACCAGTGAGAAGAAGGGCAGCAGCCTGAGGTCCGTCCATCCTTCGCGCGCGATGAACTCCTGCAGCTGCTCGAGCATGCGCACGGACAGCGGTGTCGGTACGAGCGGCACGACGATAAGATCCGCCGCACGCAGCACGTTCTCCGACAGCAGTGAGACGCCCGCCGGACAATCGAGAAACAGCGTGTCGTAGATCTCGCTGAGCGGCCGGATCATCTTCAGCAGCCGCTCCGTGGGATGGCGGCGCGCCGCCAGATGCACCGCGAAGTTGCGGTAGGAGAAATCTGCCGGCAGCAGGTCCAGCCGCGGATAACCGCTCGCGAGAATGAGCTCCTGCAGCTCCACCTTGCCGGCGACCAGCCGCTTCGCCGAGGCGCGCTCCTGGGCATCGCCCTGCAGTGCGTAAGTGGCCGCTCCCTGCGGATCGAGGTCCCACAGCAGCGTCGCGGCGCCAGCCGCAGCGCACAGGTAAGCGAGATTCACCGCGGTGGTGGTCTTGCCGACTCCCCCCTTGATGTTCGTGACCGCGATGATCCGCACGGCGCGAGCATACGCGAGTCGCTGCGCCGAGTGGAGGCGCCCGCGGCGCGCGAAGGACGCCGGGCGGCTTGCGATGCGCGCTGGTGTATCGTACGCAGCGGCGCCGGGCCTGGAGGAGCGAGCCATGAATGGGTTCTACGACATCGCGGTGAGCGGCATCGATGGCACCCCGGATCTGCTCGGGCCGCTGCGTGGCAAGGTCACACTCGCGGTCAACGTGGCGAGCCAGTGCGGACTCACCCCGCAGTACCAGGGGCTCGAGGGACTGCAGCGTGAGCTCGCCCCCGAGGGCTTCACCGTCGTCGGCTTCCCGTGCAATCAGTTCGCGGGCCAGGAACCGGGCAGCGAGGCGCAGATCCTGAGCTTCTGCCGCACCCAGTACGATGTGAGCTTTCCGCTCAGCGCCAAACTCGAGGTGAACGGTCCGCAGCGTCACGCCCTCTACAGGTTCCTCACCTCCGCCGAGGGCGGCTTTCCGGGCGATATCAGCTGGAACTTCGAGAAGTTTCTCATTGGCCGCGACGGACGGATCCTGAGGCGCTATCCCCCGGAGACGAAGCCCCAGGACAACGGACTCCTGCAGGACATCGCCGAGGCGCTCTGACCGGCGCTTCGGCGAGCGCCATGCCGGAGTTCGAATTCGCCATCCTGGGAGCCGGCGCCATCGGCTCGATCATCGGTGGCCATCTTGCGCGCGCTGGCCATAGCGTCGCCATGCTCGCGCGCGGACCGCGCGCCGCGTACCTGGAGCAGCACGGCCTCACGATCCGGGGACTCGAGGACTTCACCACGCCGGTGCGCACGCTGCGCGAGCCGCAGGCGCTGCGCAGTGCCGGCGCGCTCATCGTCGCTACCAAGACGCCCGGCACCGCCGCGGCTCTCGAGCCACTGCGGGCCGCGCACTTCGATGTAACCCTGTCGATCCAGAACAGCCCGCTCAAGAATGAGCTGCTGAGCGCAGCGTTCGGGGCCGAGCGGGTGCTCGGCGCGCTGGCGGACACGAGCGGGGAGCTGCTTGCGGGGGGTGAGGTGCTCTTTACCCGCAACGTGAACATCTATCTGGGCGAGCTCACCGGCGCGGACAGCGGACGGGCACGGGGCCTCGCCCGGACTCTAGATTCCTCGGGCGTGCGCGCCATAGCCACTGACGAAATTCAGACCCTCGAGTGGTCGAAGTTCTGCGGTTGGGTAGGACTCATGGCGCTCGCAGTGACGACGCGTACGCTCACCTGGAAGTACCTGTCGGACCCCGATTCGGCGCTGCTCGTCGCACGGCTGATACGCGAGATGGGCTCACTGGCTCGCGCGCTCGGCATCACGCTTTCCGACCGCGCCGTGGTTCCGGTCGCGAGCGTGTGCGCCGCGGGTGAAAACGAAGCGCTCGCGCGCATCCTGCAGCTCGGCGAGGAGTACCGAAGCAGCGCCCCGGGCCACCGCATGTCTGCGCTCCAGGACGTCGAGGCGGGCAGGCCGCTCGAAGTGCACGAGACACTCGGCTATGCCTCGGCCAAGGCGCGCGAGCTCGGACTGGATCTGCCCCTGCTCGCCGCCTTTACCCGCCTGCTGGCCGCGATCGACCGTACGGGCCGCGCTGCGCCCGCTGGCTAGCGGCTGTTGGCGACCCCCGAAGCGTCACCGCCTGCGCCCGCAAGCCCGCGATACTCCAGCAGCGGGCCGATCTCCGGCGCGCGCCCGTAGAACTCACGAAACAGCAGCTGCGGATCCTCGCTGCGGCCGCGCGCGAGCACTCGAGTGCGCAGGACCTCCCCGTTCGCGCGCGTCAGGCCGCCGTGGCTGTGGAACCATTGTCCGGTGTCGCGTGCCAGCACCTCGCTCCACAGGTAAGCGTAATAGCCCGCCGAGTACCCGCCTTCGAAGATGTGCGCGAAGTAGGTGGAGTGGTAGCGCGGTGGCACCGGCCCATATTCGAGGCCGCTCGCCTCGAGCGCCTGGCGCTCGAACGCCGGCACCTGCTGCGCGCTCGGGGCCTGGGCGACCGTGATCAGGTGCCAGGCTTGATCGAGCAGCGCCGCCTCGATGTACTCGAGTGTCGCGTAACCCTGATTGAAATTCTGCGCGGCCAGCACCTTGGCGAGCAGCTCCGCAGGCATCGGCTCGCCGGTCTGGTAGTGGCGCGCATAGTGCGCCACGACGGAGGGCTCCCGCGCCCACATCTCGTTGTACTGCGACGGGTACTCGACAAAATCGCGCGGCACCGCGGTGCCCGAGAGCAGCGGGTAGTGCACATCAGACAGCATGCCGTGCACGGCGTGCCCGAACTCGTGGAACAGGGTGGTCACCTCATCGAAGGTGAGCAGCACGGGCTGCCCCGGCTGAGGCTTGGGAATGTTGAGGTGATTGGCCACCACCGGCTTTTGCTGCAGCAGGCGCGACTGATTCACGTACGCGGTCATCCATGCCCCGCCCTGCTTGTTGTCGCGGGCGAAGTAGTCGGCGAGGAACAGCGCAAACGGCTTGCCATCGGCATCGGTCACCTCGAACACCCGCACGTCCTTGTGGTAGACGGGCAGATCGTGCCGCTCGCGGAAGTTGAGGCCGTAGAGCTGGTGGGCGGCGTAGAACACACCGTCCTTGAGCACGTGATCGAGCTCGAAGTACGGGGCGACCGCGGCCTGGTCGAAATCGTAGCGCGCCTTGCGCACCTTCTCGGCGTAGTAGAACCAGTCCCACGGCTGCAACGTGAAGGGAGCGGTGCCCGCCGCGCCCGCCTCCGCATCGATGACCTTCTGCATGTCGGCGGCTTCCGCGCGCGCCCGCGCGAGTGCTGCGGGTGCCACCTGCGCGATCATGCCGCGCACCGCCTCGGGGTTGCCGGCCGACTCGTCGGCGAGCTCATAGGCGGCATGGTCCGGGTACCCAAGGAGCGAGGCCCGCTCGGCCCGCAGCCGCACCAGCTCGGCGATCACCGCGGTATTGTCGGTCGCACCGCCGAGACCACGTGCAGTGGATGCCTTGTAGATGCGCTCGCGCAGCGAACGGTTGGTGAGCCGGGCGAGCATCGGCTGATTAGTGGTGTTCTGCAGGGCGATCAGCCATTTCCCCCGCAGACCGCGGGCCGCCGCCGCCTCGGCAGCGGCGCCCACCTGCTCGGGAGTCAGTCCATCGAGCTGTGCCACATCATCGACCACCACCGCGCCATCCGCGGTTGCCTTGAGCAGGTTCTGCTTGAAGCGCGTGGTGAGCGAGGAGATCTGCTTGTTGAGATCCTTGAGGCGTGCCTGCTGTTCCGCGCTCAGGCGCGCGCCGGCGCGTACGAAAATCGTGTGGTAGCGGGTGAGCAGCTGCAGCGATTCGGGATCCAGGTGCAGGCTCTCCCGCTTGCGGTAGAGCGCATCGACGCGCGCCCACAGCGCCGGGTTCAGATGGATCGCATCGCGCTGCGCCGTGAGGCGCGGCGCCATGTCGGTGTCGATGCGCTGCATCTCGGGGTCGGTGTTGCAGGCATTGAGGTTCGAGAAGGTGGTCTCCACCCGCTCGAGAGTCCTGCCGGAGCGCTCGAGCGCCACGATGGTGTTCTCGAAGGTGGGCTCAGCCGGGTTGTGCGCAATCGCCGCCACCTGCTGCAGCTGCTCGGCCATACCGGCATCGAAAGCGGCGCGGTAGTCCGCGTCCTGGATCCGGTCGAAGGCGGGGAACTCGAAAGGCAGCGTGCTCGGCGCGGCGAAGGGGTTGTCAGCCATTGCAGGGGTCCTCGGGCGCTCCTTGGCGGGGGTGTCCCCACCGGCGAGCGCGGTCGTAGCGAAGGCGGCTGCCAAGACGCCCAGGCAGATGATTCTCATGCGGATCCCTTTGCATTGGCCACTTGCCCGGGTCTGCGGGCGGGGCGCAATGGTATCCTCCGGCCCCACCCCGGTGCGCGGCACAATCGCCAGGCACCCCTGCCGGTGCGGCAGGCACCCGTTCCCACCGATTGGAGCCCCAATGAGCATCAGCCCGGACCAGGTCGTCAGCCTCCACTACACGCTGCGAGACGATGCGGGCGAGGTGATCGACCGCTCCGCCGAGGGGGAGCCGCTCGAGTACCTGCACGGGCGCGGACAGCTGATCCCGGGACTCGAGCGTGAGCTGACCGGACGCGGCGCGGGTGATCGGCTCGAGGTGAAGATTGCCCCCGCCGAAGGTTACGGTGAGTACGACCCGGAGCTGGTCCAGAAGGTGCCGCGCCGGGCGCTCAAGGGCATCGGCGATGTACGGGTGGGGATGCGACTGCAAGCGCAGACTCCGGAGGGCCCGCGGCCCGTCACGGTCACGCATCTCGCCGGCGACCTGGTCACCCTCGATGGCAATCATCCACTCGCGGGCAAGACCCTGCACTTCCAGGTCGAGATCGCCGCGGTGCGTGCCGCGACTTCGGAGGAGCTGGCACATGGTCACGTGCATGGCCCGGGCGGTCACCATCATTAATGGGGGCATGTTCCGTCAGCCGCGTCAGCCGCGCCAATCCTGAGCGTCACTCTGCGCGAGCCGGTTGAACACTGCCTGCATCTCATCCACACGCTGGAGATACTCCCGCGGGTCGTGAGCTCCGCAGCGCTGCCCCTCCGCGAAATGGAAACCCCGCCGCGCATAGCTCGCCCCCGCCGCCGCCCCGCATAGGTGCACCACCGCGGCCAGATGTTGCCTCTGCAGCGCGCTCGCAGTGTGGTGCGGGTCCTGCGCCAGGATGGCGTTCACTTTCAGATCGAGGTAGGCGGCGGTGAGCTCGATCGCATCGCGTGGAACCAC
>JAFAVO010000145.1 GCA_019242385.1 Gammaproteobacteria bacterium
CATCGAGGTGCTGCGCAGCCAGGGCCTGCAGCCGGCGAGTGAAGTCCGCATTGCGCGAGGCCGCCGCCGCGGCGAGCGCCACCGCCCATATCTGCCGCTCGCTCAGCCCCGGCGCACCCGCCGGGGTCAGCACGGTGCCGAGATTAAGTTGCAGGTCGCGCGCATAGCCGGGGAGTGCCTCGCGAATGCTGTCGAGAGTGTTCATCTCAGGCCGCCTCGAGGGTCTCTTCACCCTTCTGCCAGTTGCACGGGCAGAGCTCATCGGTCTGCAGTGCATCCAGTACCCGCAGCACTTCCTCGGGGCTGCGGCCGACGTTGAGGTCGGTCACGTAGACGAAGCGGATCACCCCTTGCGGATCGACGATGAAGGTCGCGCGCTGCGCGACGCCGGCCTGTGGATCGAGGACGCCGAGGCTCCCGGAGAGCTCGCGCTTGATGTCGGCGAGCATCGGAAAGGGCAGCGCACGCAGCTCCTCCTTCTCGCGCCGCCAGGCCAGATGCACGTACTCGCTGTCGATGCTCACCCCAAGCAGCTGCGCGTCACGCGCGCGGAACTCCTTCTCGAGCTTGCCGAAGGCGGCGATCTCGGTCGGGCACACGAAGGTGAAGTCCTTCGGCCAGAAGAACACCACCTTCCACTTGCCGGGGAAGCTGTCGTGGGTGAAGGTCTGGAAAGCGCTGTGCGGGTCGTTGGACACGACACCGGTGAGCGCGAAATCGGGAAAACGGCTACCAATACCTGACATACGGTTCAACTCCTTGGTACGCGGGAGATACGGGGTCTCCGCGCTGGATGGCGCACATCATGGGTACCCGGCTGCTATAATTCCAATCGATTGATTTTATGAATTTGATAGATTCCGTATATGTGGTGATGCCATGGAGCTGAAGCTCCGCGACCTGCGATACCTGGTCGCGGTGGCCGACCTGCGCCACTTCGGACGGGCCGCGGCGCGCTGTTTCGTGAGCCAACCGACCCTCTCCGCGCAGCTGAAGAAGCTCGAGCAGACGCTCGGGGTACAGCTCATCGAGCGCGCGCCCAACGCCGTGGCGCTCACTGCGGTGGGCGAGGAGGTGGTGGCGCGCGCGCGGCGCATGCTCGAGGCGAGCGATGAGGTGGTGGAGCTCGCGCGCAGCCACCAGGATCCGCTCGCCGGGCGGCTGCGCGTCGCGCTGCTGCCGACCATTGGGCCTTACCTGCTGCCGCAGGTGGCGCCGGCAATCCGCAGGGCGCTGCCGCGCCTGCAGCTGCATCTGTACGAGTACCAGACGGCTGCGATGATCGAGAAGCTCCACGCGGGGGAGCTCGACCTCGGTATCCTCGCGCTGCCGGTCGAGCTCGATGGGCTGGAGTCGCGGGAGCTGTACCGGGAGGAGTTTCTCCTGGCCATCCCCGAGCGCCACCGCCTCGCCTCGCACGAGCGGGTACGGATCGCCGACCTGCGCGATGAGCCGGTGCTGCTGCTCGAAGAAGGCCATTGCCTGCGCGATCAGGCGCTGGAAGTCTGCAGCCGGGTGGGAGTGCGCGACTCGCAGGATTTCCGTGCCACCAGTCTCGAGACGCTCCGGCAGATGGTGGCCGCGGGCGCGGGCGTGACGCTCCTGCCGGAGCTCGCCGGGCGCGGCGCCTATCGCAGCGGCCGCGGTGTGGCACTGCGACCGTTCGTGCGGCCAGCCCCCGCGCGCCAGGTCGGCGCGGTATGGCGCAAGACCACGCCGCGGCTCGCGGCCATCGAGGCAGTCGCGGAACTCATCGCCAAGCACGCACCTTGAGCGCACCGCCCGCGGCACCACCGCTTACGCTCGAAGCAAACGGGGTGCGCGCGCTGCCTCTGGCATAATCGCCGCGGTCCTCACAGGCTGACACGTGCAAGGAGGAGCCGACCGTTGCGTGTTGCCGCTCTCCTTGCCGTTAGCCTCGTCACGCTCGGCAGTGCCATGCCCGCCCTCGGCTCGCCGCCCGCGCTCACTGCTCAGGATGCCTGGATCCGTGCGACGCCCGGGGTGGATGTGGCGGCAGCGTATGTGACGCTGCACAACAGCGGCACCCAACCGGTAGTGGTAAGCGGCGTGCGCGCGGCCGATGCCGAGGCGGCGATGATTCACGAGACCACGATCGTCAACGGGCAGTCGGCGATGCGTGCGCACGAAACGCTGCGCATCGCCCCGGGTGAGACCGTGCGCCTCGCGCCCGGAGGCCTGCACATCATGCTCCAGGGCCTGAAGCGTGCATTGTCGGCCGGAGACGAGGTGCCGCTCGTGCTGCTGCTGCAAGGTGGCGGCAGCCTCACGGTGATGGCGCGGGTGCGCGCGCTGGCTGACGCCTGAGACGACGGCGCAGGCGCAGCCGTGTTGGCGAGCGACCCCTCACAGGACCACATCACTCCCTACGACCGCTTCGCCTGGAGCGACCATCAGGTGGAGGCATGGCTCGCGCGCGGCCTGCACCGGCGCGCGCTCACGGACTACTTCGGACCGCTCGAGTATCGAACGCTCGCCGCGCTGGCGAGGCGCGCGCGGGCGCGCCGCGTCGGCGGCGGCGCGGTGCACGTGCTCATCGTGCCCGGCATCATGGGCTCGCAGCTGGGCATTACACGCGCCGCGCCCCTGCCGAATGACATTCTCTGGCTCGATCCACTCGATGTTCAGCGCGGGCGGCTCGTGGCGCTGCGCATGCCTGACGCTGCTCCCATCGTGCCGCTCGGCGTCGTGCTCTTCTCGTACCTGCGGCTCAAGCTGTATCTGCGGGCGCACGGCTACCGGGTCGAGTTTCACGACTACGACTGGCGTGTGCCGCTCGCGCAAGCGGGTCAGCAGCTCGCCAGGCGCGTCCAGGCGCTGCGGCCGGCGCGAGTCGCGATCGTCGCGCACAGCATGGGAGGGCTGGTCGCACGCGCCGCACTCGGCCTCATCAGCGCCTCGCACGTGGAGCGGCTGCTGATGCTCGGCACGCCGCAATGCGGCTCCTTCGCCGCCGTGCAGGCGCTGCGCGGCAGTTATGCGGTGGTGCGCAAGCTGGCGCAACTTGCGCAGCAGTCCTCGGCGGAGTCACTTGCCAGCGAGGTGTTCAGCAGCTTCCCGAGTCTCTACGAGCTGCTGCCCTCGGGATCCTGCAAGGTCTCGGGTCTCGACCTCCTCGATGCGCGTGCCTGGCCGGCGGCCGCGCCCCTGCCGCAGCCGGCGCTGCTCGCGGCGGCACGCAGGCTGCCGCAGCAGCTCGCGGCCCCGGACGAACGCTTCGCGGTCATCGCGGGGGTGGGCGAGGAAACGGTGACCGCGCTGCGCCGGCGCGGGAAGGAATTCGTCTATACCCTGACGCGCGCGGGCGACGGCACGGTGCCGCTCGCGAGTGCGCAGCTCCCGGGAGTGCGCTGTTTCTGTGCGCAGGTCGCGCACAGCGATCTCACCCGCCATCCCGTAGTCGCGGCCGCAGTGGTCGATCTGCTCCGAACGGGGAGCACACGCCGGCTGCCAACACGCTGGGCGGGCACAGCGCGGGCGCGCGCCGAGGTGAGCGATGCGGAGCTGCGTCGGCTGCACGCGCACAAAGTGGACTGGGCCGCGCTCACTGCGCAGCAAAGGCGGCTCTTCCTCGCGAACCTGAACGAGCCTCCGCATGTGCGGCTGCGCCTGCCCCGCTCTGCGGCGCGAGGCCAGCGGGCCTCAGCGCGCAGGGGCGCGCGGCAGCGCCACTGAGCTCACTGCGCGCCGGGCGCGTCGTCTCCGCATATCGATTGGATCCAGCGTTGCACCCGCTGCGCGGCGTGCCCGGCCGGCTGCAGATCGCCGCCACTTGGCGGAGTCGTGACTTCCAGCACGATGCCATTCGGATCGGAGAAGTAGACCGAATGCTGCGAGCCGTGGTCCTCCTCACTGAAGACGACGCCGTGCTCGCGCAGTCGTTTCTTCCATTGCTCCTGCTCCTCGGTCGAGGCCACCGAGAAGGCGTAGTGGCGTACATCGGAAGGCAGGCCATCCGGGCGCGGTGGCTGCGCACCCTGCAGCGCCGACAGGGCCAGCAGCTGTCCACTGCCGGTGCGGAAGAACATCATCAGCCAGGGCTTGCCACCCCAGTCGTCTCCGGTGAGCGCATCCACCAGAGGCAGCTGCAACACCTCGTTGTAGAAGTGCAGCGTCTTCGCCGCGTCATAGACCGGCAGGGCGAGATGATCGAAGCGCAGCGGTGTATTGGGCATGGCGGCGCGTCCGTGAGCGCAAGGGAGTCATGTTGGCACGCGCCGCGACGGCTGTCAGGCGCAGTGCGCAGCGCTACAGCAACGCTGCGTCTGTTGCGATGACGCTCGCGCCTCCAGCCTCCACCACCTGAGTGAGTGCGGTGGCCGCCGGCAGCACCTGCGCGGCATAGAACGCCGCGCTGTGGACCTTGGCGCTGTAGAATTGCCCTTCGCTACCTTGAGCGCGGCCTGCGGCGATTGCCGCCGACTTCGCGAGCAGCCACCCGCCCGCGACATATCCGCACAGCTTCAGGTACGGCACCGAGACCGCCATGGCACGCTCGGGCTGACTCGCGAGCTGCGAGAGCAGCGAGCGCGTAGCGCTCCCGAGGAGACCGACCCCCGCGAGAGCCGCGCGCCGCACGCTCTCGACGGTCGCATCGCTCGCCGTGAGCGCCGCGAGCTCCTGCTCCATCTCCGCGAGCAGCGCGCTCATGGCGGTGCCGCGGTCGCGCGCGAGCTTACGACCA
>JAFAVO010000166.1 GCA_019242385.1 Gammaproteobacteria bacterium
AGTACCCATGGGGTGGCCCGCTACGCGCCGGTCGCCTGCGCAGGTCCGCTGCTCGTCGGCGAGCTCGAGGCGCTCGAGCGCGCACTCGAGCAACCGGCGCGGCCGCTGGTCGCGATCGTCGGGGGCTCCAAGGTGTCCACCAAGCTCACCGTGCTCGAATCGCTGCTCGACAAGGTCGACCAGCTCATCGTCGGTGGCGGTATCGCCAACACCTTCCTGGCTGCGAGCGGTGTCGATGTGGGCCGCTCGCTGTGTGAGAGCGAGATGCTCGATGTCGCGCGGCGCCTGATGGACAAGGCGCGCGCCCGCGATGTGCAGATTCCGTTGCCGACCGATGTGGTCATCGGGCGCGAGTTCGCGGCGACCGCGCACGCCGACGTGCGCCCGGTCGCGGAGGTGCGCCGCGATGAGATGATCCTCGATATAGGTCCGGACACCGCCGATCGCTGCAGCGCTCTGCTGCAGGCGGCCGGAACCATCATCTGGAACGGACCGGTGGGCGTGTTCGAGTTCGACCAGTTCGGCGAAGGCACCCGCGCCATTGCCGCTGCCATAGCGCGCAGCAAGGCGTTCTCGCTCGCTGGCGGTGGCGACACCCTTGCGGCCATCGAGAAGTACGGCGTCGAGGACGGAATCTCCTACATCTCCACCGGCGGTGGGGCGTTCCTCGAGTTCGTAGAAGGCAAGACCCTGCCTGCAGTGGCGGTGCTGGAGCAGCGCGCCCGTGAGTGAGGATACCGAGGAGGCGCGGCGCAGGCGCGCCAAGATCGTCGCCACGCTCGGTCCTGCGACCGACGACCCGGAAGTGCTCACCCAGATGATCAGCGCCGGGCTCGATGTCGTGCGTCTCAACGCTTCGCACGGTACGGTCGAGGACCGCCGCCGGCGCCTCGCCCAGGTGCGCGAGTCGGCGCAGCGCGCCGATCGCTGCGTCGGGGTGCTGCTCGACCTCGCCGGACCCAAGATCCGCATCGAGTGCTTCCGCGAGGGCTCCGTGCAGCTCAGTGAAGGCGCGCCCTTCGCGCTCGATACGGCGCTCGATGCCCGCAGCGGCAGCGCGCAGGCAGTGGGAGTGGCCTACAAGAACCTGCCGAAGGACGTGGCGGCCGGCGATACGCTGCTGCTGAATGACGGCCAGATCGTGCTCGATGTCGTGCAGGTCGCCGGCACCCGCATCGAGACCCGCGTGCGCGTCGGCGGAGTGCTCTCGGACCGCAAAGGGCTCAACCGTCAGGGCGGTGGCATCTCCGCGCCGGCACTTTCGGAGCGCGACCGCGAGGACATCGTCTTCGCGGCGGAGGAGGGCGTCGACTACGTCGCGGTGTCCTTCGCGCGCGAGGCCCGCGATATCGAGGAGGCACGCAGCCTGCTGCGGCGGGCGGGCAGCGATGCGCGCATCGTCGCCAAGATCGAGCGTCACGAAGCCGTCGATAACCTGCCCGGTATCATCGATGCGTCGGATGTCATCATGGTGGCGCGCGGGGATCTCGGCGTGGAAATGGGTTACGCCGAGCTCACCGGGCTGCAGAAGACCATCATTCACCAGACCCGCACCCGCAACAAGGTGGTGATCACCGCCACGCAGATGATGGAGTCGATGATCCACAGCCCGGTGCCGACACGCGCCGAGGTCAGCGATGTCGCCAATGCGGTCATGGACGGCACCGATGCCGTCATGTTGTCGGCTGAGACCGCGACCGGGCGCTACCCGGTGAAGGCGGTGCAGGCGATGGCGCAGGTGATCGAAGGCGCCGAGAAATACGAGCTGACGCACAGCCGCGCGCGTCACCGCACCACCGAGGGTCAGTTCAAGGGCACCGAAGAGGCAATCGCCATGGCCGTGATGTATACGGCCAACCACATGAAGGTGCGTGCCATCGTGGCTCTGACTGAGTCGGGTGCGACTCCGCTCTGGATGTCCCGCATCCGCGCCGACATTCCGGTCTATGCCCTTACACGCAACGAGGCGACGCGCCGGCGCGTGACGCTCTATCGCGGCGTCTACCCGGTCATCTTCGATGTGACCGCCGGCGGTGGGTCCACCGAAGGACTCTACAGCGCATTGTTCACGCGGCTGCTGGAGCTGCAACTGGTGAGGGAGCGGGACCTGGTGATCCTCACCAAGGGCGAGCACTCTGGCGTTCAGGGCGGCACCAACTCCATGCAGATCCTGACGGTCGCCCTGGCTCCGCCGCGCTAGGCCAGACTTTCCCGGGGGCGGATGCGCACGCTGAAAATCGCAGCTCTTGCCGCTGCGGCGCTCGTGCTGGCAGCGATTGCCACCATTTACGGTCTGCTGCGCGGCTCGGTGCCGCAACTCGATGGCCAACTGCACGCACCCGGGCTCGGCGCGGCGGTGCGCATCACGCGCGATGCACTCGGGGTGCCGACGCTCGAGGCGGCCGACCGCCTCGACCTTGCCTATGCCACCGGCTTTGCGCATGCCCAGGACCGCTTTTTCCAGATGGATCTCTCCCGGCGCCTCGCCGCGGGAGAGCTGGCGGAGCTGTTTGGCCCGGTAGCGCTCGATCAGGACCGGCAGACCCGTCTGTTTCGCTTCCGCGCCGTGGCACGCCGGGTCCTCGAAGATGCCAACCCGCGGCAGCGTGCGCTGCTCGAGAGTTACACCCGTGGTGTCAACGCGGGACTCGCGCGGCTCCGGGTGCGCCCGTGGGAGTATCTGTTGCTGGGCGCGCCCCCGGTTCCGTGGCGCGCCGAAGACAGCGTACTCGTCGTCCACGCCATGTGGTGGGACCTGCAGGTCAACGGCCTGCGCCGCGAGAGGCTGCGACAGGAAATCAACGCGCGGCTCGGCGGACCGCAATGTGTGGACGGTTGGAAGTGCGCGCTTGGTTTCCTTTACCCGGCCGGAACGAGCTGGGATGCGCCGGCCGCGGCCGCGGCCACGACAGTAGCCGAAGCCCCGCAACCGGTGCCGGACGCGAGCGCACTCAATGTGCGCGGCGCGGCGCCTGCGCCCGCGCCTGCACAGGCCATGCGGACACCGAGCGCCGGCAGCAACAGCTGGGCTGTGTCCGGCGCGCTTACCTCGACCGGCGCCGCACTCATCGCCAACGACATGCACCTCGGCCAGCGTGTGCCGCCTGTCTGGTACCGCGCGCGGCTGCGCGTGCCTGCGAAGGGCAGCGAGCCGCAGCTCGACCTGAACGGGGTGACGCTGCCCGGCGCACCGTTGCTGGTTGCCGGCTCCAACGGTCACATCGCCTGGGGCTTCACCAACAGCTACGGCAACTGGTTCGATGTCGCGCAGGCCCCGTGCGCGCCGCCGGCAGGCGCCGCGCCCACGGCAGATGCGCCGCTCACCGTGACGCACGAGGAGATCCGCGTCCGCGGCGCGGCGAGTGTCGGACTCGACATCCGGAGCGGGCCGCTCGGAGTCCTGTGGCGCAGCGATGCGGATGACGGTCGTTGCTGGTTCGTCGCCTGGCTGGCGCAACGTCCCGAGGCCACCAACCTCAACCTCGTGGAGCTCGAGCACCTCGGCTCGGTCGCAGAGGCTGTGTCACTCGCCCCGGCCATCGGTATTCCGCATCAGAATGTCGTGTTGGGCGACCGCGAAGGGCACATCGCCTGGACCATCTTCGGGCGCATCCCGGTGGAGACGGCCAGCGGACGCGCTCGCGTGAGCACTTCGTGGACCACGCCGGCCCAGCATCCGCGGATCGTCGACCCGCCGCTCGGCCGCCTCTGGACGGCCAACGCCCGCGTGGCGAGCGATCCGCGCGAGCTGCAGCTCATTGGTGGAGCTCTGACGAGCCTTGGCGCCGAGTACGACCTGGGCGCGCGCGCCAGCCAGATCCGCGACGATCTCATGGGCCTCGGCGGCGCGATAACAGCTGCCGACATGCTGCGCATCCAGCTCGATGATCGAGCGCTCTTCCTTCAGCGATGGCAGGACCTGCTGCTGCGGCTGCTCGATGCCTCAGCCCTGCAGGACCGGCCGCAGCGTGCCGAGTTCCGCGCGTTGATCGAGCACTGGGACGCGCACGCGAGTGTCGATTCGGTGGGCTACCGGCTGGTACGCGCTTATCACGACCACACGCAACAGGCCGTGTGGGACATGGTGGTCGGCGCGCTGCGAATCCCGGACGGCGAGGGCAGCTGGCCTCCGGCGCAGTTCGAAGGCCCATTGTGGGAAGTCGTATCGAGGCAGCCACTGCACCTGCTGGCGCAGGACTATCCGGACTGGCAGCAGTTCCTGCTGGCACAGGTGGATGCAACGATCGCGGCGCTCGCGCCGCTCTGCCCGCAGCTCGCGCGCTGCACCTGGGGCGCAGGCAACACCGCGCGCATCCGTCATCCGCTTTCTCGCGCGCTGCCGTGGCTCGCGTCGTTCCTCGACATGCCGACGCTGGAGTTGCCGGGGGATCACGACATGCCCCGGGTCCAGGACGGTGCCTTCGGTCAATCCGAGCGTTTTGCCGTCTCACCCGGTCACGAGAGCGAAGGATACCTGCACATTCCGGGCGGGCAGAGCGGGCACCCGCTCTCGCCCTATTACCGCGCGGGTTTCGATGCGTGGGCCCGTGGCCAACCGCTGCCGTTCCTGCCGGGTCCTGCTCAGCACACACTGACGCTGGCACCCTGACTCGGCGCGTGCGGTTAGACTGATGCCCATGAACGACATACAACGCTTCAAAGGCACCGACCGCTACGTCGCCACTGACGACCTGATGATGGCGGTGAATGCTGCCATTACCCTGGGCCGGCCGCTGCTGATCAAGGGGGAGCCCGGCACCGGCAAGACGCAGCTCGCGCAGGAGATCGCGCGCTCCCTGAACCGGCCGCTGTACGAGTGGCACATCAAGTCCACCAGCAAGGCGCAACAGGGTCTGTACGAGTACGACGCGGTATCACGGCTGCGCGACTCGCAGCTCGGCGAGGAGCGCGTCCACGACATCCGCAACTACATCATCAAGGGACGGCTGTGGGAAGCCTTCGAGTCGCCCGTGCAGCCCGTGCTGCTCATCGATGAGATCGACAAGGCCGACATCGAGTTTCCCAACGACCTGCTGCGCGAGCTCGATCGCATGGAGTTCTACGTGCACGAGACGCGCGAGCTGGTGCAGGCACGGCATCGCCCCATCATCCTCATCACCAGCAACAACGAGAAGGAGCTCCCGGATGCCTTCCTGCGGCGCTGCTTCTTCCACTACATCCGCTTTCCCGACGAGCCAACCATGCGCGCCATCGTCGCGGTGCACTATCCGCAGCTGAAGAAGGAGCTGCTCGCCGAGGCGCTGGCCGCGTTCTTCGAGGTGCGCGCCACCCCCGGGCTGAAGAAAAAGCCCTCCACCTCCGAGCTGCTCGACTGGATCAAGCTGCTCGTCGCCGAGGACATCGCGCCCGAAGCGCTGCGCAGCGGCGATGCGCGCAAGGTGATTCCCATCCTGCACGGCGCGCTGCTCAAGAACGAGCAGGACGTGCACCTGTTCGAGCAGCTGGTATTCATGCACCGCCGCGCCCGCTGAACGGTGGCTCAGGGTGCTGGTGCGATTTTTCTTCGAGCTGCGCGCCGCCGGCGTGCCGGTCTCGATCACCGAGTTCCTGACGCTGCTGGCGGCGCTCGAGGCGCGGCTCGCCGCGGTCTCCGCCCAGGACTTCTATCACCTGGCCCGCGCCTGCCTGGTGAAGGACGAGCGACACTACGACCGCTTCGACCGCGTGTTCGCGCAGGTCTTCGCGGGCGCGGAGCGGGTGTTTGCCGACCTCTCGGCGCAGGTGCCGGCCGAGTGGCTGCAGTCGCTCGCAGAGCGGGTTTTCTCCGCTGAGGAGCGGCGGCAGGTCGAGTCCCTCGGCGGCTGGGACAAGCTCATGGAAACGCTGCGGGAGCGACTGCGCGAGCAGCGCGAGCGCCATGCCGGCGGTCATCACTGGATCGGTACCGGCGGCACTTCGCCCTTCGGCGCCGGCGGCTACAACCCGCTCGGTGTGCGCATGGGAAAGGCAGGGCCCGGGCAGAGGAGCGCCGTCAAGCTCTGGGAGCGGCGTGAGTACCGCAACTTCGATGACACCGTCGAGCTCGGAACGCGCAATCTCAAGCTCGCGCTGCGCAGGCTGCGCCGCTTCGCGCGCGAAGGTGCACCCGAGGAGCTCGATCTCGAGCGCACCATCGATGCCACGGCACGTAACGGCGGTCTGCTCGATCTGCACCTCGTGCCGCAGCGGCACAACGCGGTGAAGGTGCTGCTGTTCCTCGATGTCGGCGGCTCGATGGACGGTCACGTGCGCATCTGCGAGGAGCTGTTCTCGGCGGCCCGCAGCGAATTCAAACACCTGGAATATTTCTACTTCCACAACTGTCTGTATGAGAGCGTGTGGAAGGACAACCAGCGGCGCTTCGAGGCGTTGATTGCCACCGAGCGTGTGCTGCGCACTTATGGTCGTGACTACCGTGTGATCCTGGTTGGCGATGCCACCATGAGCCCGTACGAGATCGTGCAGCCCGGTGGCAGTATCGAGCACTGGAATGAGGAGGCCGGGGCTGTCTGGATGCAGCGCCTGGCTGCCGCTTTTCCGCGCCTGGTGTGGTTGAACCCCGAGGACCCCGCTCGCTGGGCCTACACCCCCTCGACACGCATCCTGCGCGACCTCCTCCATGGCCGCATGTACCCCCTGAGCCTGGGGGGACTCGACCTCGCGATTGGTGAACTGCGCCGGCCCTTGAGCGGTACCGCGGCCGCCGGCGCCGCCGCGGGCGCGACTTCGGTCACACAGGGCCCGCCACCCCCGGTTCCATAATAAGCGGCGTTGACACGCACTATGGATGGGCTGGCCGACACTTTATCCCGACCGGGCCTGCGTCCGACCGTCGGCCTGGTACTGACCGGCGGTGGCGCGCGCTCGGCCTACCAGGTCGGAGTGCTGCTCGCGCTCGCCGAGATGCTGCCGCGCGCGCGCAACCCCTTCCAGGTGATCGTCGGCACCTCCGCAGGCGCCGTCGCGGCCAGTGTGCTCGCCGCGGAGGCACACCACTGGCGGCGCGCGGTGGCCGGGCTCGAGCGCGTCTGGGCCAACTTTCACTCGAGCCAGGTGTTTCATGTGGATGCGAGTCACATGCTGCGTGCCGGCGCGCACTGGGTGCTGGCGCTCATCTCCGGCGGCATGGTGCTCTCTCCGCCGAAGTCCGTGCTCGATAACTCGCCGCTGCGTGAGCTGCTCGCGGTGCACGTCGACTGCTCGGGCATCCGCCGCAGCATCGAGCGCGGCCACCTGCGCGCCTTTGCCCTGTGCGCCACCAGCTACAGCAACGGGTACTCGGTGGCCTTCTTCGACGGCATCGACTCGATCCGCGACTGGGCGCGCGTGCAGCGCATCGGCGTGCGAACTGCGCTCACCCTGGACCACCTGATGGCGAGCGCCGCCATCCCGCTGCTGTTCCCGCCGATCCGGATCGGCGATGAGTACTACGGCGATGGCGCCATGCGCCAGATCCACCCGCTCAGCCCGGCAATCCACCTCGGCGCCGATCGCCTGTTGATCGTCGGCGTGCGCGCCCGGCGCGCCGCCGGGGTCCAGGTGAGCCGCCTGCCGGCCATCATGCCAACCCCGGGAGAGATCTTCGGGTACATGCTCGATACGCTGTTCACTGATCAGATCTACGGCGATCTCGAGCAGCTCGAGCGCTTCAACGAGCTGGTGCACGCCGCACCACAGGTGGCGCGCGGCGGCCGGCCGATCGAGACACTGATGCTCGCTCCCTCGGTGGATCCACGCGAGCTCGCGGCGCGCCATGCGGGCGAGATCCCGCGTGGCCTGCGCGCACTGCTGCGCGTCATCGCCGGCCGCGATGCCTCGGGCCATCAGCTCTCGAGCTACCTGACCTTCGAGGCCGGCTACACCCGCTCACTCATCGAGCTCGGGTACCGCGACGCCATGGAAGCGCGCAGCGCGCTCATGGCCTTCATGAGCGGGGAGAAGCTGCCGCAGGTCATGACCGCGGCGGGCGTGGCGCAGGCCACCTAAGAAACCACCCCACAAAATCACGCCCGTCGCCCACCACGAACCTCACCGTCGGACAAGACGCGTGATTTTGCGGGGACCCCGGTGGGTCCCTTCGCTCAACTCATGAAGTGCCGGAGGCGGTGCGCGCCGGCTTGAATAGCTTCGCGCCCGGCAGTCCGCTGTGGCGCGCCATCACCTGGGCGGATTCGGCCGCGAAGATCTCCGCGAGCCGGTCGACGATGTACACCGAGCGGTGCTGACCGCCGGTGCAACCGACCGCCACGGTGAGGTAGCCGCGGTTGCTCGCCTGGTACTCCGGCACCCGGCCACGCACGAAGCGGGCGATGTCGGCGATGAGCGCCGCGACGTTGGTGTGCGTCTCGAGGAAGCGGATCACCTCGGTATCGCGGCCGGTGAGGTTGCGCAGCCCCGGCTCCCAGTATGGATTGGGCAGTGCGCGCGCATCGAAAACGAAATCGGCATCGGCGGGGATGCCGCGCTTGAAGCCGAAGGACTCGAAGGTGATGGAAAGCCTGCCGGCGGAGCGCTGCTCGACGCGCTTGTGAATGATGTCGCGCAGCGAGTGCACGGACAGGCGCGAAGTGTCGATGAGCAGATCGGCTACCGAGGCGATCGGCTCGAGCAGCTCGCGCTCGAGCGCCATCGCTTCGCGCAGGCCGATGCCGCTGCGGCTCATGGGATGCTTGCGCCGCGTTTCCGCGAAGCGCCGCAGCAGCTCGTCTTCGGCGGCGACCAGGAATACCACTTCGCACTGCAGGCCGCTGCGTCGCAGCTCATCGATCAGCTGCGGAACGCTCGCGACCTCGGCTGCGGTATTGCGGGCATCGAGCCCGATCGCGGTGCGCTCGTAGGTCGCCTCCGGGCTGCGCACTGTGTAGGAGACGAATGGCTTCAGCAGTGCCGCGGGGATATTGTCGATGCAGTAAAAACCCAGGTCCTCGAGCATGTGCAAGGCCACGCTCTTCCCGGACCCCGACAGCCCGCTGAGGATGATGATGCGCACGCCGCCATGTTATCCGGCGGCGGCGCCGCTGCAAGTGGGCTAAAAGCCTGAGCTATTGGCGCAGCGCGCGTACCGCGGCCGCGTGGTGGTCCGCGCGCTTCTCCTTGTGCTTCTTGATGCAGCGGTCGAGCTTGTCCGCGAGCAGGTCAATGGCGGCGTACATGTCCTCCTGGGTGGCATCCGCGTAGATTGCACTGCCGCTCACGTGCAGGGTCGCCTCGGCCTTCTGCCGCAGCTTCTCCACCGTCAAGACGCAGTGCACATCGATGACCTGCTCGAAGTGTCTGCCGATGCGCTCGAGTTTCTTCTCCACATAGCCCCGCAGTGCGGCGGTGACCTCGACGTGGTGGCCAGTGACGCTGAGCTGCATACGTCGTCTCCTTGAGTGACATCTGCTTACATCTGTTTCGGTCCGGCGCGGCGGCGCTCGTTCGAGGCGGCTATTCCCATGGCCTCGCGGTACTTCGCGACGGTACGCCGTGCCACGGGAATGCCCTCGGCCGAGAGAAGCTCGGCGATGCGACCGTCGCTCAACGGGGCCTCCGGCTCCTCGTCCTTGACGAGTTTCCTGATCTTGGCGCGGATGGCGGTCGATGAGGTGCCCGAGCCATCGGCCCCCTCCACCTGGCTCGAGAAGAAGTAGCGCAGCTCGAAAACCCCGCGCGGTGTATGCATGTATTTGCCGGAGGTCACGCGCGAGATGGTCGACTCGTGCATGGTGACCGCCTCGGCGATGTCCTTGAGGATCATCGGGCGCATGTGCTCTTCGCCGTGCTCGAGGAACGCCGTCTGCCGCTCGACGATCGAGCGCGCGACCTTCATGAGCGTCTCGTGACGGATCTCCAGACTCTTCAGCAGCCAGCGCGCTTCCTGCAGCTGCGCGCGCATGCTGGCGTGACTGGAGTTGCGGCCGATCAGGCTGGCGTAGCTGTGGTTGAGGCGCACGCGCGGCAGCGTGGCTGGATTGATCTCCACGCCCCAGCCGTGCTCGGTGCGCCGCACGAACACGTCCGGCACCACGTACTCGGCGCTGCCCGCGCTCACCGTGGCGCCAGGGCGCGGGTGGCACGAGCGCACCAGCGCCAGTGCGCACGCCATCTCTTCCTCGGTGGTGCGCAGCTCCCGGCGCAACAGCGACAGCTCGCGCTCGGCGACGAGCTCGAGATGCTGCCGCGCGATGCGCAGCGCGGTCTCGAACCCCGGGGTTGCGGGATCGAGCTGCCGCAGCTGCAGCTCGATGCACTCGCCGACCGAGCGCGCACCTATCCCCGCAGGGTCGAGCGCCTGCACACGCTTCAGCACGCCCGCCACCTCATCGCTCGAGCATTCGATCTCGGGGCGCAGCGTATGCGCGATCTCTTCGAGCGATTCCGTCAGGTAGCCATCGTCGCTGATTGCATCGACGATCGCGCGCGCGATCGCCAGCTGCCTGGGTTGGAGATGCGCCAGCTCGAGTTGCCACAGCAGGTGGTCCTGCAGCGACTCGCCCGAGGCATCGGCGTACTCCTGCTGGCGCTCGTCATCATCGCCACCGCTCCAGGAAGTATCCGTGGGGCCGGCGCTGTGCTCGCCCCAGCCGTCCTCGATCACTTCCACCGTGCTCTCGGCGGCACGCTCGGCCGGCTTGGGCTGTTCCGCCGCGGTCACCAGGGTCTCGAACGTGCCCGTGCC
>JAFAVO010000186.1 GCA_019242385.1 Gammaproteobacteria bacterium
TCGAAGACGTGCTGCGTGAGGCCAACAGCACAGCGCCGGGAGCAGCAGCGACAGTTGCTGCGGAGGCCGTCCGCCCCGCCACGGAAGGGGTGCGCCGGGTGCCGCACAGCGCGGTGCGGCGGCGCATTGCGGAGCACATGGTGCAGAGCCTGCTGCACACCGCGCCGCACGTGACTACGGTGTTCGAGGCCGACCTCACCACCGTGCTGGAGGATCGCGGCCGCCGCCGGGAGGAGTTTGCAGCCCAGGGTGTTTCGCTCACGCTCACGGCGTACTTCGTGGAGGCGGCCGTCGCCGCGATACGCGTGGTGCCCGAGGCCAACAGCCGCTGGACGGATGAGGCGCTCGAGATCTACACCGCGGTGCACATCGGGCTCGCGACCGCAGTGGAGGGCGTGGGCCTCGTCGTACCGGTGCTGCGTGATGCGGGCGCACGTGACCTCCTCGGCATCGCGCGCGGCTTGGAGGATCTGGTGAGCCGGGCGCGCGCGGAGAAGCTCACGCCGGCCGATGTCCGTGGCGGCACCTTCACCCTCTCGAACCACGGCGTCAGCGGAAGCCTGCTCGCCGCGCCGATCATCATCAACCAGCCGCAATCGGCCATCCTCGGTATCGGAAAGCTCGAACGACGGGTGATAGCCGTGGGCCAGGGCGAGGTCGAGGAGATTGCGGTGCGGCCGCGCTGTTACGTCACCCTCACCCTGGATCACCGCGTCATGGACGGCCACCAGGCGAACCGCTTCATGCAGGCGTTCGTCGATACCCTCAGCAGCCGGCGCTCGTAGCTCGCGTGCCGGGGCCCTCGGCGCTGCGCGCGCGCAGCCCGCCGAAGCGCATGTGCGTCACCCTGCTCACGAGCGGCAGCGGCCGCTCCAGCTGATGAGCACTCTGCGAGAGGTGGCGCTCGGCCGCGGCAAATACCCGTGCGTAGAGCCGCCGGCACACCTCGTACGCGCTCGCGCCCACCCAGTCCTGCGGCAGCAAGGGCGGCGGCAGCAGGGGATCCTCGAGATGGATCTTGCGGTATTCGTGGATGAGAAGCGTGCGGACGATGAAGGCCGTCTCGGGCTCCACCCGCTGCGCTTCGAACAGCCGCTCGACCGCCTGGAAGCGTGCGACGAAGCGCCGGTAGCGGCGCGCCAGGAGGCCGAGGTCCCAGCCGCGTGCGACGAGCCTGCGGTCCTCAGCCAAGCCTGCCCCCGAGCTCTCGAGCACGAGTGCTCCGCGAGCGCCGGGCACGTTGCGCAGGGCCGCACGCGCCTGCGCCCGCGTGCACGAGGGATGCGCGAAGAGGATGGGGCTCAGCTCGCCGTACCCGAGCCAGCGCATGGCTGCGCGCGTCGCGTGCCGTGAGCCCCCCGCAGCGGGCAGCAGCACGAGCGTCCAGCGGCCCTGCCACGAGCGCGGATTCTCGCCGTAGATGCGCCGCGTCGCCTCGGCAAAGCGCTGCGCTCCGCTGCGGGTCAGGCGGTACTCGCTGCGCCTTCCGGCACGTCTGCCGGCGAGCCAGCCCTCGCGGGCAAGCCGCGCGACGGAGGTGCGCACGGCCCGCTCGGCGAGGCCGAAGGGCGCGGCCAGACGGATGAGGCTGCCGAGCGTCACCGCACCGCCGCGCGGAGCGATCGCGTCGCCGAAGATGGTGATGATGAGCGAGCCCGCCCGCAGCGGCCGCTGCGCCGGAAATTCCCGCAGCAGGACCTGCAGGGTGGAGGCGCGCGTCGCGCTCGGCTCGGCTTTCATGCGGGCCGCAATTGTGACACAGGAAATGGCCCCCCTGTGCTAGTCTTGTGTCACTTTTCAACCGCCCTAGGGGCGGCAGGCGCTGACCATGTATACCCAGGGACTCGATACCCACGGCAAGGAACCGCTCCCGACCGCCGCGGAAGGCGAGGCGCGCGCGGCGCGGTTCCAGGGGCGGATCGATGCGGAGGAGAAGATCGAGCCCAAGGACTGGATGCCCGAGGCCTACCGCCAGACTCTCATCCGCCAGATCTCCCAGCACGCGCACTCCGAGATCGTCGGCATGCTGCCCGAGGGCAACTGGATCACCCGGGCGCCGACGCTCAAGCGCAAGGCGGTGCTCATCGCCAAGGTGCAGGATGAGGGCGGCCACGGCATGTATCTCTACAGCGCGGCCGAGACGCTCGGAATCCCGCGCGCCCAGATGCTCGTGCAGCTGCTCTCGGGCGCCGCCAAGTACTCGAGCATCTTCAACTATCCGACGCTCACCTGGGCGGACATCGGTGCGATCGGCTGGCTGGTGGACGGAGCGGCGATCATGAACCAGATCCCGCTGTGCCGCTGCTCGTACGGCCCGTACGCCCGCGCCATGGTGCGCATCTGCAAGGAGGAGAGCTTTCACCAGCGTCAGGGCTTCGAGATCATGCTCACCCTCAGCCAGGGCAGCCACGCGCAGCGCGCCATGGCGCAGGACGCGCTCAACCGCTGGTGGTGGCCCTCGCTCATGATGTTCGGACCGAGCGACGCCGACTCGATGCACACCGGTCAGTCGATGCGTTGGAAGATCAAGCGCTTCAGCAACGATGAGCTGCGGCAGCGTTTCATCGACGTCACCGTGCCGCAGGCCCATTTCCTCGGGTTGACGATTCCCGACGACGAGCTGCACTGGGACGAGGCCACGCAGCACTATCGTGCCGGGCCGATCGACTGGAGTGAGTTCTACGCCGTGCTCAAGGGCAACGGGCCCTGCAATCGCGAGCGGCTCGAAGCCCGCCGGCGGGCACACGAAGCCGGCCGCTGGGTGCGCGAGGCGGCGGCAGCGCATGCGCAGCGCTCGCAACGCGCCGCGCCGCCAGTCGCAGGGGTCGCAGGGGTCGCAGGCGCCGCAGGAGCCGCAGCATGACCGAAGCCGACTGGCCGCTCTTCGAGGTGTTCATTCGCTCCCGCTCCGGACTCGAGCACAAGCACGTGGGCAGCCTGCACGCTGCCGATGCGCGCATGGCGATCGAGCACGCGCGCGATGTCTATACACGGCGGCAGGAAGGGGTAAGCATGTGGGTGGTGCGCTCGGCGGACATCATCGCCTCGGACCCGGAGGAAGCCGATTCTCTCTTCGAGCCGGCGCGCGACAAGGTGTACCGGCACCCCACCTTCTATGCGATCCCGGATGAGGTCAAGAACCTGTGATCCTTGCGGCGACGCCGGCCGGAGCCGATGGGCAGCTGCAGCAGGCGCACAGCCAGTATGTGCTGCGCCTCGCCGATACCTCGCTCGTGCTGGGGCAGCGCCTCGCGGAGTGGATCGGACACGCACCTGCGCTCGAGGAAGACCTGGCGCTCGCCAATGTCTCGCTCGATCTCATCGGCCAGGCGCGACTGCTGCTGACCTACGCCGGCGAGCTCGAAGGCCAGGGACGTGACGAGGACGCGCTCGCCTTCCTGCGCGATGCGCCGGAGTTCCGCAACCTCGCGCTCGCCGAGCAGCCGAACGGCGACTTCGCGCACACCATCGTGCGCCACTGGCTCATCGATGCCTGGCAGCTCGAGATCTACGCCGGCCTCGAGCGCGGGGTCGACACCCGGCTCGCCGCAATCGCAGCCAAAGCGATCCGCGAGACGCGCTACCACTATCGCTTCAGCAGCGGCTGGCTGGTGCGTCTCGGCGATGGCACCGAGGAGAGCCACGAGCGCATGCAGCGTGCGCTCGCGGACCTGTGGCGCTTCACACCGGAGCTCTTCACACCCGATGAGCTCGATGAGCGCATGAGCGCGGCGGGCATCGCGCCGTCCCTGGCGGAGCTTGCACCGCGGTGGTCGGCGCGCGTGACGGAGGACGTGCGCCTGGCGACGCTCGCCCTGCCGGCGGCTCAACCTTATCCGTGGCACGGCAAGCGGGGTGTGCACACCGAGCACCTGGGTTACCTGCTCGCGGAAATGCAACACCTGCAGCGCACCTACCCGGGTGCGCACTGGTGAAGTCCGCAGCGAGGCACACGGTGGTGGGTGGAGCGGCAGATTCCTCAGCGCGCGAGCGCGAGGTGTGGCAGCTGCTCGAGGGCATCCCGGATCCGGAGATACCGGTGCTGAGCATCGTCGATCTGGGCATCGTGCGCGCCGTGAGGCAGGAAGCCGACGGGCGGCTGCGCGTCGCCATCACGCCGACCTATTCCGGCTGCCCGGCCACCGATGTGATCCGCTGTCAGGTGCGCGCCGCGCTCGATGCGCGCGGCTACGCCGACGCGGTCCTCGAGGAGGTGCTGTCTCCGCCCTGGACGAGCGATTGGCTCACCTCCGCCGGGCGCGAGAAGCTGCGCCGCTTCGGCATCGCCCCTCCGGAAGAAGCCGTCTCAAGTCCGCGTCAGCTCCGGGGCTCCCCAGCGGTGAGTTGTCCGCGCTGCGGCAGCCGCGAGACCGAGCGGGTGAGCGAGTTCGGCTCGACGCCCTGCAAGGCACACTACCGCTGCCGCGCCTGCGCCGAGCCCTTCGATTACTTCAAATGCCTCTGACATGCTCAAGTTCCATCCGCTGAAGGTCGTGCAGCTCGCACCGGACGCCGAGGATGCGGTGGCCATCGCGCTCGAGGTGCCTCCGGAGCTGCGCGCGGAGTACTCAGGCAGCGCCGGACAGCACGTGGTGGTGCGCCTCAGCCTCGAGGGCGAGGACACGCGCCGCACCTACTCCCTGGTGAATGCACCGGGTGAGTGGCCGCTGCGCATCGTGCCGCGCGTGCATTCGCAGGGCCGCGTCTCGCGCTATCTCGCAGAGCAGCTGCGCCCCGGGGATGTGCTCGAGGTGCTGCCACCGAATGGCAGCTTCACCCCGCGCGAGGCGGCGCCGGCCGCGGGCACCTACGTCGCCTTCGCCGCGGGCTGCGGCATTACCCCGGTACTGTCGGTCATGCGCGCGCTGCTGGCACGGCCGGGGGCGAGAGTCATCCTCTTTTACGGCAACACCGCGGGCGCACGCACCATGTGTCTCGAGGAGCTGCTCGCCCTCAAGGATCGTCACCTCGGACGACTGTCGCTGCATTTCCTGATGAGCCGCGAGCCACAGGAAGTCGCGCTCTACAACGGCCGCATCGATGCGGCCCGCGTGCGCCAGCTTGCCGGCGCGCTCTTCTCCCCGCTGCAGGTGAGCGAGTATTTCGTGTGCGGCCCCGGGGACATGATCGAGCAGGTGACATCGACGTTGCGCGAGCTCGGGGTCGAGGCCGCACGCATCCACGCCGAGCATTTCACGGTCGCCACCACCGAGGCGGCCGCTGCGTCGAAGCGGCCTCAAGAGAGCGCTGAGGCGTCTGTCCCCGCGATGCCCGCGCCGGCGCCGGCCGAGAGCGGCAGCGCCGAGGTGACGGTGATCATGGACGGACGGCGGCGCGCCTTCACCATGAGGCGGGAGCAGGACACGGTGCTCGATGCGGCGGCACGCGCCGGCGTCGAGCTGCCTTTTTCCTGTCGGGCGGGTGTCTGCTCCACCTGCCGCACCAAGGTGATCCGCGGTGAGGTCGAGATGGCGCAGAACTACGCGCTCGAGGATTGGGAGCTCGAGCAGGGCTACGTGCTCGCGTGTCAGTCGCGCGTGAAGAGTCCGCTGCTCGAGCTCGACTACGACGAGAAGTGAGCGCCGCACGCAGGGCGCTTCGCGCACGGAGCCAGCAGTGAGCTACCAGAACATACATTTCGATGTCAGCGGCGGCATTGCCCGGCTGACCTTGAACCGTCCGGACCGCCTCAACAGCTTCAACGCTGCCATGCACGCAGAGGTGCGCACGGCGCTCGCGTCAGTGCGGAGCGCGCAGGCGCGCGTGTTGGTCCTCACCGGCGCAGGGCGCGGCTTCTGCGCCGGCCAGGACCTGAACGACCGCGCCGTGGCACCGGGTGCCGCGGCGCCAGACCTCGCCGAGTCGATCGAGAAGAACTACAAGCCGCTCGTGCTGGCACTGCGCGAGCTGCCGCTGCC
>JAFAVO010000242.1 GCA_019242385.1 Gammaproteobacteria bacterium
GCCGCTCGATTACCTGAAGATCGACGGCTCCTTCATCCGCAACCTGGCGCGCGACAGCGTCAATCAGGCGATGGTCACCGCAATGATCAAGCTGGCCCGCACGCTCAACTTCAAGGTGATCGCCGAGTAGGTCGAGGACAGCAGCGCCGAGGAAGCGGCCCGCCGCATGGGCGTCGACTACCTGCAGGGCTACGCCATCGGCCGGCCGCAGCCGCTGGAGCTCGCCGCGTAGCAGGCTAGAGCAGCGGGACGAGCAGCAGCGCGACGATGTTGATGATCTTGATGAGCGGGTTGATCGCGGGACCGGCGGTGTCCTTGTAAGGGTCACCTACGGTATCCCCGGTGACCGCCGCCTTGTGGGCATCGGAGCCCTTCCCGCCGAAGTGGCCTTCCTCGATGTACTTCTTGGCGTTGTCCCAGGCGCCGCCGCCGGTCGTCATGGAGATGGCGACGAACAGCCCGGTGACGATCGTGCCGATGAGAAGTCCTCCGAGTCCGCGTATGCCGGCGCCGGGCCCCATGAGCGAATTGAGCACCACCACCAGTACGATGGGCACGAGGATCGGCAGCAGCGATGGCACGATCATTTCGCGGATCGCGGAGCGCGTCAGCAGGTCCACCGCGCGCGAGTAGTCCGGCTTCTCCGTGCCCGCCATGATGCCTTTGATTTCGCGGAACTGGCGGCGTACCTCATTCACCACCGAGCCGGCAGCACGTCCTACCGCCTCCATCGCCAGTGCGCCGAACAGGTAGGGCACGAGTCCGCCGATGAACAAGCCGATGATGACGGCGGGGTCGGCGAGCGCGAAGTTGGCGAGCTTGCCGGCGGATTCGAGGTTGTGCGTGTAATCGGCGAACAGCACCAGCGCCGCAAGTCCCGCCGAGCCTATGGCGTAGCCCTTGGTGACCGCCTTGGTGGTGTTGCCGACCGCATCGAGCGGATCGGTGATCGCCCGTACTTCCTTGGGCAGTCCCGCCATCTCGGCGATGCCGCCGGCGTTGTCGGTGATCGGACCATAGGCATCGAGGGCGACGATCATGCCGGTCATGGACAGCATCGCGGTGGCGGCGATCGCGATGCCATAGAGGCCACTCAGCGTGTAGGAGCCCCAGATGGCGAGACACACTGCGATCACCGGCAGCGCGGTGGCCTTCATCGATACGCCGAGGCCGGCGATGATGTTGGTTGCGTGCCCGGTTTGCGATGCTGCGGAAACCCGCCGCACCGGGCTGTATTCCGTGGCCGTGTAGTACTCGGTGATCATGATCATGGCCGCGGTCAGGGCGAGCCCGATCAGCCCGCAGCCGAAAAGCGCGAGGTTGCCCGGCATGATCTTGCCGGTGATGAACCAGAAGGCCACCGCCGACAGCACACCCGAGACGATGACGCCCTTGTAGAGTGCGTTCATGATCTTGCCGCCCGGGCGCGTGGATACGAAGAAGGTGCCGATGATCGAGGCGACGATCGAGGCGGCACCGAGCGCGAGCGGATAGATCACCGCCGCGAGCGCGGCGTCCGCGCTGTCGCGCGCAAACAGCAGTCCGCCGAGCAGCATGGTCGCGACCATGGTGACGGCGTAGGTCTCGAACAGGTCGGCGGCCATGCCTGCGCAGTCGCCGACGTTGTCGCCGACGTTGTCGGCGATCACCGCGGGATTGCGCGGGTCGTCCTCGGGAATTCCCGCCTCGACCTTGCCGACCAGGTCGGCGCCGACATCGGCGCCCTTGGTGAATATGCCACCGCCGAGACGCGCGAAGATGGAGATGAGCGAGCCGCCGAAGGCAAGCCCCACGAGGGCGTGCAGCGCGCCTTCATTGCCGACCGATGGGAGCTGACGCAACAGGCCGTAGTAGCCCGCGACGCCGATGAGGGCGAGCCCGACCACCAGCATGCCGGTGATGGCGCCGCCGCGAAAGGCCACTCCGAGCGCGGCGTTCAGCCCGTGCGTCGCTGCCTGCGCGGTGCGCACGTTGGCGCGCACCGAGATATTCATGCCGATATAACCGGTGAGTCCCGAGAGCAACGCGCCGATCGCGAATCCGCCCGCGGTCGGCCAGCCGAGCTTGGAGAAGCCCATCAGCAGGAAGAGCACGATGCCGACGATGAGAATGGTGCTGTACTGGCGGTTGAGATATGCCTTGGCGCCGGTCTGGATGGCGGCAGCGATCTCCTGCATACGCGCGCTCCCGGCCGGGAGGCGCAGGATGGCCGCCATCGAGAAAACACCATAGAGCACGGCGAGCGCGCCCGCCGCGATCGCGGCCCACAGCCACAGGGTGGCATCCATCAGGAAATCTCCCCCGGAAAAAAGGCCGCGCACTATAGCACGGCGCCAGCGTTTTTCCGGACTGCGCCGCAGCGCAGCATCGCCGCTCAGATCTTGAATCCGCCCTTGAGCTTGCGGCGCACCGCAACGCCCTTGATCCGTACGTACTCCGGCAGCCCGTTGCGGTACGGCGGATAGGCCTCCCCGGCGATCAAGGGCTCGAGGTAACGGCGGCACGCGGCGGTGATACCGAAGCCATCCTCACGGATGTAGTCCGCGGGCAGCTTCTTCTCCTTGTTGGCAACTTCGGCGAGCGGCACGTGGCCAATCACCCAGCGATAGGGGCGGTCCGAGCGGCGCACGATGGTCGGCATCACCGCATTCACGCCCTTGAGGGTGAGCTCTACGGCCGCCTTGCCGACCGCGTAGGCCTGCTCGACGTCGACCCTCGAGGCGATGTGCCGGGCTGCGCGCTGCAGATAGTCCGCGACCGCCCAGTGGTACTTGTAGCCATGCGCCTCGCGCACCATGTTGGCGACCACCGGCGCCACACCACCGAGCTGCGCGTGGCCGAAGGCATCGCGTGTGCCAGCCTCCGCGAGGAACTTGCCATCTGGGTAGGCGGCGCCCTCGGATACCACGATCACGCAGAAGCCATGGGTCTC
>JAFAVO010000164.1 GCA_019242385.1 Gammaproteobacteria bacterium
GAGCAGGCCGATCGCGCCGGCAACCTCTATACCGGCCCCAACACCGAGGACACCCCGACCATCATCGAGGCGACGGCATTTGCACACGGCGTGGTGCTCGCGCAGGTGAACGAGGTGGTCGATGAGCTGCCGCGCGTGGACATTCCGGCATCCTGGGTGGATCTGATCGTCACTGCCGACCGTCCTTTTGCGCTCGAGGCGCTCTTCACCCGCGACCCGGCCCGCATCAGCGAGCGGCAGGTGCTGATGGCGATGCTCGTCATTCGGGGCATCTACGAGCGCCACGCGGTCAGCTCGCTCAACCACGGTGTCGGCTTTGCCACCGCGGCGATCGAGCTGCTGCTGCCGACCTATGCCGAATCTCTCGGGCTGAAGGGGCGGATCTGCCGCAACTGGGTTCTCAACCCGCATCCGACGCTCATCCCGGCGATCGAGACCGGCTGGGTCGAGCGCGTCCACTGCTTCGGGAGCGAGGCGGGCATGGAGTCGTACGTGCGTGCGCGGCCCGATGTATTTTTCGTCGGCGCGGACGGCAGCCTGCGCTCCAACCGCACGCTGGCGCAGCTAGCCGGCCAGTACGCGGTGGATCTGTTCATCGGCTCGACCCTGCAGATGGATGCCGATGCCAACTCCTCGACCGTCACGCTCGGGCGCCTCGCCGGCTTCGGCGGAGCTCCCAACATGGGACACGACCCCCACGGCCGCCGCCATACGAGCCCCGCCTGGCTCAGCCTCATTGCGGCCGATGCGCCGGTGGCACGCGGCCGCAAGCTCGTGGTGCAGCTGGTCGAAACCCTCCGCAACGGGGTGCCGGCGCTCGTGGAGTCGCTCGATGCGGTGGAGGTGGGGCACCGCAGCGGCATGCCCATTGCGCCGGTGATGATCTATGGCGATGACGTCAGTCACGTGGTCACCGAGGCGGGCATCGCCTATCTCTACCGCGCCCAAGGTGCGGAAGAGCGCCGCGCGGCGCTCGCGGCAATCGCCGGTGCCACACCGATCGGGCGCAACGCCGACCCGAAGCGTAGCGCGGGCCTGCGCGCCCGCGGCATCATCGCTCATCCCACCGATCTGGGCATTGCGCCCGCCGAGGCGCGCCGCTCGCTGCTCGCGGCGCGCAGCCTCGATGAGCTCATCGAATGGTCCGGCGGTCTCTATCGCCCGCCGGATCAGGTGCGGCGGGGCTCGCTGCCGCGGAGTTAGCGGCGCCGCAGCGCGGCGAGCTCGCCGATGATGCCGCGCCGGAAGGACAGCACGCAGGCGACGAAGATCACGCCGATGATGGCGGTCACCCAGCCGCCGACGAGATCCGAGAGGTACTCCTGCAGGCTGACGACCAGTGCTGCTCCGACCACCGGGCCGAAGAAAGTGCCGGTGCCGCCGAGCAGCGTCATCAGAATGACTTCCCCCGAGGTCGACTGCTGCACATCCGAGAGCGTTGCAAAGCCGAGCACCAGGGAATTGAGCGAACCGGCAAGGCCGGCGAGCGCGGCCGAGAGGATGAAGGCGAGCAGCTTGTAGCGGTTGATGTCATAGCCGAGCGAGATGGCGCGCGCTTCGTTCTCACGGATCGCACGCAGCACGTGTCCGTAGGGCGAGTGCACGACCCGGCGGATGAACAGGAACACCGCCACGAAGATCGCGAGCACCAGGTAATACATGACCCGGTCGGACCTGAGCGGCAACAGGCCGAGCAGCGTTCCGCGTGGAACACCCTGCAGTCCATTCTCGCCACCGGTAAAGGGCGCCTCGAGGCAAACGAAGTAAACGAGCTGCCCGAGTGCGAGCGTAATCATGGCGAAGTAGATGCCGCGGCGGCGGATGGCGAGGCCGCCGAAGATCGTACCGAGCAGGGCCGCGACCAGCATGCCGCTCAACACGGCGGCGGCCGGACCGACCCGATGCGCGGTGATGAGCCACGAGGTCACGTACGCGGCGAAGCCGAAGAAGGCCGCATGCCCGAAGGACAGCATGCGGCCAAACCCCAGCAGCAGGTTGTAGGCGCAGGCGAACATGGCGAAGCACAGGAGCTTCATCAGGAACACCGGGTAGAGGCCGACCCAGGGGAGCGCGAGTGCCAGCAACCCCAGGAGCAGATAGCCGATGGCGGCGGCGCGCACGCGCTATTCCCGTCCGAAGAGGCCCGCGGGCCGCAGGATGAGCACCAGCGCCATGATGACGAATACCACGATGTTGGAGGCCTCCGGATACACGACCTTGGTGAGCCCCTCGATCAGGCCGAGCACCAGCCCACTGACGATGGAGCCGAGGATCGAGCCCATGCCACCGATCACGACCACCGCGAACACCACGATGACGAGCTCATTTCCCATGTGCGAGTTGACCAGCACCACCGGGGAGGCGAGGACCCCGGCGAGCGCAGCGAGCGCTACGCCGCCGCCATAGGTGAGGGCGACGAGCAGCGGGACATTGACGCCAAAGGCCTGCAGCAGCGGAGCGTTCTCGGTGGCGGCGCGCAGGGTCGCACCCAGGCGGGTACGCTCGATGACGAACCAGGTGCTGAAGCACACCACGACCGAGGCGAGGATCACCCAGGCGCGATACAGCGGCAGGAACATGAAGTGCAGGTTTACCGCCCCGGCGAGCGCTTCCGGCACCGGGTAGGACTGGCCGCTCGCGCCGAACACCTGATGGAGGGAGCCCTCCACGATCAACGCCAGCCCGAACGTGAGCAGCAACCCATAGAGCGGATCGAGCCCATAGAGATGCCGCAGCAGCAGCCGCTCCACCAGCACCCCGAGCAAGCCGACCGCAAGCGGTGCGATCAGCAGTGCCAGCCAGTAGTTGATCCCCAGGTACTGCAGCCCGAGCAGCGCCGCAAAGGCGCCGAGTGTGTAGAAGGCGCCGTGCGCGAAATTCACGACCCCCATCAGGCCAAAGATCACCGCCAGGCCGAGGCTGAGCAGGGCATAGAACGAGCCATTCACCAGGCCGAGCGTCAGCTGCCCGAGTATCACCGGGACCGGAATGCCGAGCACCGTGCTCACGGCGCGCCCGGATGTGCGCGCACGCCTACTTCGGCGCGAGCGGGCACAGACCGGTCACCGGTCCGAAAGCCTCCTCGCCGCTCATCTTGCGAATCAGCTTGTAATAGTCCCAGGGATATTTCGCTTCCTGCGGCGTCTTCACCTGCATCACATACATGTCGTGGATCATGGTGCCATCCGCGCGGATGTAGCCGCCCTTGGTGAACATGTCGTTGATCTTGTCCTTCTTCAACTGTGCCATCACCTTGTCGGCGTCGGTGGTGCCGGCGGCCTTCACCGCCTTCAGGTAAGTGAGCGTGGCCGAATAGGCGCCGGCGTGGTCCATGGTCGGCTGACGGTTCATCTTGGCGAAGAAGCGCTTGGCGAAGGCGCGCGTCTCATCGTTGAGGTCCCAGTACCAGCCGGTGGTGAGGTACAGGCCCTGCGCGGTCTTCAGTCCGAGACTGTGGATGTCGGTGAGGAAGGCGAGCAGCGCGGCCGGCTTCATGGTGCGGGTGATGCCGAATTCATTGGCAGCCTTGAGCGAGTTGCTGAAGTCGGTGCCGGCATTGGCGAGGCCGAGCACCTGTGCGCCGGAGGCCTGAGCCTGCAGCAGGAAGGAGGAGAAATCCGCCGCCCCGAGCGGTACGCGCACCGCACCGAGGTTCTTGCCAGCGTGAGTCTCCACGACTTTCGCTGCCGCGTTCTGCAGCTGCGTACCGAAGGCGTAGTCCGCGGTCAGATAGAACCAGCTCTTGCCGCCGGCGTTGATCATGGCGGTGGCGGTGCCGTTGGCGAGCGCGGTGGTGTCGTAGACGTAGTGGACCGAATAGGCCGTGCAGTCCTCGTTGGTGAGCGAGGCGCCGCCGGCCCCGATGACGATGAACGGCACTTTCTTGGCGGCGGCGACCTTCGCCATGGCGATGTTGACGCCGGTGTTGGAGCCGCCCAGCAGCAGGTTGAGACCCTGCTGATCGGACCACTCGCGGAACTTGGAGGCGCCGATGTCGGGCTTGTTCTGGTGATCGGCGCTGAGCACGGTGATCTTCCTGCCGAGCACCGAGCCGCCGAAGTCGGCGATGGCCATGTTGATGGTTTCGACCCCACCGGCGCCTTCGACGTCCGCGTAGACACCGGACATGTCATCGATGTCGCCGATCACCACCTGATCGCCGGCCGCATATGCCGCGTAGGGGCCTGCCGCCAGAGCGGCGATGGCGAGCGCACTGCTCCACCTGCTCACTGTCATTGTGTTCTCCTCAGTGGGAATGGTCCGGTCAGATGCCCAGAAACTCGTGCAACACCGGCATCTTCGCGCCAAGCTCGGAGGCGGCGAAGGCGGCGACGATGCGGCCACGCTCCATGATGTAGAAGCGGTCGGCGAGCGGGGCGGCGAAGCGGAAATTCTGCTCCGCCATCACGATGGTGTAGCCGCGCTCGCGCAGGCGGCGGATGGTGTGCGCGAGTGCCTGTACGATCACCGGCGCGAGCCCCTCGGAGATCTCATCGAGCAACAGCAGGCGTGCGCCGGTGCGCAGGATGCGCGCGAGGGCGAGCATCTGCTGCTCACCGCCCGAGAGGTGCGTGCCGCGGCTCGTGCGCCGCTCGCGCAGGTTCGGGAAGAGATCGTAGATCTCCTCGAGCGCGAGCCCGCCCGGTGCAACCGGCGGCGGCAGGAGCAGATTCTCCTCGGCGGAGAGGCTGGCATAGATGCCACGCTCTTCGGGGCAATAGCCGATTCCGAGGCGGGCGATCCGATGGGTGGGCAGATCGATCGCCTCCGCGCCGTTGACGAGCACCGAGCCCGAGCGCCGGCTCACGAGCCCGAGGAGCGCGCGCAGAGTGGTGGTGCGCCCGGCGCCGTTGCGCCCGAGCAGTGTCACGACCTCGCCGCGCTCGATGTGGCAGCTGACCCCATGCAGTACGTGCGATTCGCCATAGTAGGCGTGCAGATCGGTGACGCGCAGTGCCTGCGCGCTCATGCCGGAGCGCCCGCGAGCGCCGCCTCGGCCGATCCCATGTACGCTTCCATCACCTGCGGATCGCGCGCCACCTCGGCATAGCGACCGCTGGCGATCACCTTGCCCCGCTGCAGCACCGTGATGGTGTCGGCAATGCGTGCGACCACCTGCATGTTGTGCTCCACCATCAACACGGTGCGCTCGGCCGCCGCCTGGCGGATGAGCGCAGTCACCCGGTCGACATCCTCGTGCGCCATCCCCTGTGTCGGCTCATCGAGCAGCATGAGCTTCGGCGCCATGGCGAGAGTGGTAGCGAGCTCGAGCGCGCGCTTGCGGCCATAAGGCAGCTCGACCGCGCGGGTGTGGGCGAAGCCCGCCAGATCGACCTGCGCGAGCAGCTCGCGCGCGCGCGCATCGAGCACCGCGAGGCTCGAGGCCGGCTTCCAGAAATGAAAGGTACTCGAGAGCCGCCGTTGCAGCGCGATGCGTACGTTCTCCAGCACCGTCAGATGCGGAAACACCGCGGACATCTGGAAGGAACGGACGATGCCGCGCCGTGCGAGCTCCGCCGGCCGCGCCAGCGTGATGTCCTCGCCGCAATAGAGGATCTGTCCGCCATCGGGGGTCAGGAACCTGGTGAGCAGGTTGAAAAAGGTCGTCTTGCCGGCGCCATTCGGGCCGATGAGCGCGTGGATCTCGCCGCGGCGCACGCGCAGATCGACGTTGCTCACGGCGACGAAGCCCTTGAACTGCTTGGTCAGCCCACGGGTCTCGAGGATGAACTGATCGACCGAGGAGTGCGGCGCCGCCGCCATTGCGAGCTTCCCCCTGCAGTGCGCTCGGCGGGAAGTCTATCGGGACTGCTCCGCGAAGGTCGAGCGTGCTAACTGCGGTCGGGTCGCTGCACGGACTCGAAGCTCACGCTGGAGAGCGCTTTGACGAGCGCATCGAACTCCGGCGGACGCCCGGGCGAGCCGTCGGCAGTGACCGCGAGCCGATACAGGTGCTGGTCCACGATGACATAGGTGAGACAGGTATAGCGGGTGAGGTCCGCGGAGGCACTGCGCGCATCGACCACCGTCCACGCGCTGTGGCCCCCGACGGAGGTCGGTGCACCGAGAGTTTTCGACTCGACGCCGCCGTGATAGCGGCGATCGAGCGCCGCGCGATAGCCCGGGTCGGCGACGTCGCTCCCCGGGGGCACCGGATCCTCCTCACGAGAGATGTCGAGCTCGGCGATTCCCAGATGCATCACAGCGTTGGGACCGCCGGGGTTCTCGCTCTTCTCGCTCACCTGCGGCTTGGTCGCAGCGCTGGGCAGTTCCGCCAGGCGAACGCCAAGCTCTGGCAGGTCCACTTCGTTCGCCCACGCTGCGAGCGGACATAACAGGAGTGCGATCAGCGGAACTGCGCGGGCTCTGTGCATGTCGGGATATTAGCATCGCACAGCGAGGCACCCCCTTCAGGAGGAATGACATTACACTTCAGCTTGTCATGGACCGTGGAGCAAGCCGCAACGAGCGCGTTGGTGCGCGCCGCCGACAGCGTCGTGGCGGCCAACCTGCACGGGGGCGCTCCGTCCCTGAGAGGTCACCTGCGGCAGCTGCCGCGAGTCCGGCGGCTGCCGAGAGTCCGGCACTCCAGGCCATCTGGCACGCGGTCTGCCGCATCCCGCGGGGTCAGGTCTCGACCTATGGCGCCGTAGCGCGTGCGGCGGGCTTCCCGGGCCGTGCGCGCCAGGCGGGATTTGCGCTGCGCGTGGCGCCGCCGGAAATGCGGATTCCATGGCACCGGGTGGTGGGGGCGGGCGGCCGCATCGTATTCCCACCCTCCTCGGCGGCCCATCGGGAACAGGCCCGGCGACTGCGCGCGGAAGGCGTACGCGTGGCCGCAGGACGCGTCGGGCCCGGCGCGCTCACTGAGCTCCTATGAACCTGCCGGAGCTCCGCGCGGTACTCACGACTGCCGGCGCACGCGCCATGCCGTACCTGGAGAGAGAGATCAAGGTCGAGACCCTCGGCTCAGGCCTCCTCGCCTTCGTGCTGCTCCTGCAGCCCGCGGAGGCCACGCAGAGTGAGTGGGTTGCAGATCCGACCATTCAGCAGCGGCTCGCCTCGGGCGAGGTAGTGGTCGCAAGCGTCATCGATCCGGCGCATGCCCGTGGGCGGGTGCGCGCCGCGGTGCGCATCGCTGCCACCCCGGAGGCCATCTTTGCTGTGGTCACCGATTGCCGTGAGGCGCTGTCATTCGTTCCGGGCCTGAGGCAATGCAGGCTCATCGGTCGCGCGCCCGATGGCAGCTGGCAGGACGTGGAGCACGACGTACGCTATTCATGGCTGCTGCCGAGCGTGCGTTACGTGTTCCGGGCCAGCTACAAGCGTCCGACCCGGATCGACTTCCGCCGCATCAGCGGCGATCTCAAGGAGGAGGAGGGCACCTGGCTGCTGACGCGGACGGCAGATGGTGCAGGGACCGTGGTGGAGTACGAGGTGTATCTCGATCCCGGCTTCTGGATTCCGCGGGCGCTCGTGACGCGCTCGCTGCGCAAGGACATCCCTGCGGTGCTGACCGGGCTGCGCGAGTGCGTGGAGCACGATGCGGGCAAGCGCAGTGCTCGCTGAGCATGATGCAGATGGCTGTCTGCCGCACTGAGTCCCGCTAGCGTTCGCCTCATGCGGGCCGCTCTCCTGACTCTGCTTCTGTCACTCGGCGCACTCTCCGCGTGCGGCGGCGGCTCCCACATGGGCTCGGCGACGCCGGCCCCTGGCGGCCCCACCGACACCCCGAATCCGACCCCGACTCCAACCCCAACCCCAACCCCAACCCCAACCCCGACGCCGACCCCGACCCCGACCCCAACCCCAACCCCAACCCAGCATACCGACGTCCTGACCTATAAGAACGACCTCGCCCGCACCGGTCAGAATACGACCGAATCCAT
>JAFAVO010000348.1 GCA_019242385.1 Gammaproteobacteria bacterium
CCGCGGATGCGCCGAGCCGCTACCTGCGCTCCAAGGCAGCAGCGGAGGCCGCCCTCACGGCGGCGCCGCCTGCCGACCAGGCGCACCCCGCGGTGACGGTGTTGCGTCCGTCGGTGATCTTCGGTGCCGGCGACTCTCTCACCAACCGATTCGCGCAGCTGCTGCGCGCTAGCGGCGGAGTGCTGCCGCTCGCGCGCGCCAATGCACGCTTCGCGCCGATCAGCGTGCTCGATGTGGTGGAGGCATTCATGCGCGCGCTGACACTCCCGATGCGCGCCGGCGCCACCTACGAGCTGTGCGGGCCCGAGGTGCTGACGCTCGCGCAGATCGTGCGTCTCAGCGCGCGCGTCGCCGCCCTGCCCTGCCACGTACTCGAGCTGCCGGACCTGGCGGGCTGGCTGCAGGGTGCGGTGATGGGCCTGCTCCCCGGCAAGCCCTTCTCGCTCGACAACTTCCGCTCGCTCAAGGTGGACAACGTCTGCCGGGAGAATGGCTGCGCGGCGCTCGGCATCGTGCCGCGTCCGATGCTCGCCGAGCTGCCGCTGTACCTCGCCCCGAGCCGCGCGCAAGTGCGCCCGGGCCTGCACCTGCCGGAATGAGCGCTGCGGGCGTGGCCAACGCAGGCGGCGCCAGCGCTCTCAATCGCTGATGGTCTGCTTCGATGCACACAGTTGCGCGTGCCGCTCGGCGCGCGGCTCGGCGGCGAGGCGGCGGGCTGCAGCGTAGAAGCGCGGCAGATCGTCTTCCTGCTCGTGCAGCAGCCGCATGAAGCCGGGCACGCAGTCGAAATAGGTCGCCACCGAGGCGAGGCGGGCGTTGTTGAGCCCCTGCGCGATCCAATCCTCGTAGAGCGGCACGCTCGCACCTTCGCGGCGCTCGAGACTGCGCAGGTCGGCCGCCAGCTGCGTGAACACCTGCGCCTTGCTCGCCACCATCTGCGGCCGCGGCTGCTGCGAGGCGTACAGCTCCTTCAGGCGCGCGCGCGTGGCTGCCAGCAGGGTTACGAGCTCCTGCTCGTGCTGCTGCGCGCGGCGAAAGGCCTGCATGCGTGCGGCGGCGCCCTGGTGCGTGAGCCAGCGCTCGAGCCCGACATCCTCGACCGTGGTGGCAAAAGCCTCGTTGAATGCGGAGTCATCGCGCACGTACAGCAGCTGGTGCGCGAGCTCGTGGAAGATGGTGGCCGCCAGATCGTCGTCACCGTAACGCAGCATGCTCGAGAGCACCGGGTCCGCGAACTTCCCGAGCGTCGAATAGGCGGGCACGCCGTCGATCGCGACATCGAATCCCTGCGTCTCGAGACCGAGCGCGAACTCGCGCGCGGACTGCTCGTGGAAGTAGCCGCGGTACGCGACACAACCCGCCACCGGAAAGCACCAGTGCTTCGGCACCACCGAGAACTCCGGCGCGGCCACCACGTTCCACACGACGAAGGTCCGGCCGATGTCCGCGTAGTTGCGGAAGCTGTCGTTGTCGGGAAGGTGCAGCTCGCGCGAGGCGAACTCGCGCGCGGCGCGCGCCTGCTCGAGCTGCGTACGCACGGCGGGCGTGGTGTGCGGATCGGCGATGGCGCTATCGATCGGCACGCGCTCGTGCAGCACCTGCCACTCCCCACTCGCTGCCTGCATCAGGTACGGAGTGCCGCAGGCGGCGAGCGCGGTGCATGCTGTGCTCAGCACGAGCACACGCCAGGCTCGCGGCCGGCACACGCCGGCGGCGCACGCCGCGCTGCGGGGCGGCGGCTCGGTTAACATGCGCATGATGCGAGTCTACTTGGTCGGCGGCGCCGTTCGGGACCGGTTGCTGGGCCTCGCGGTCCGCGAGCGCGACTGGGTCGTGGTCGGCGCGACACCCGAGGAGCTGGTGCGGCTCGGCTACGAGCCGGTCGGGCGCGAATTCCCGGTCTTTCTGCATCCAACGACACGCGAGGAGTACGCCCTCGCCCGCCAGGAGCGCAAGGTCGGTCCCGGGTATCGCGGCTTCACCACCCAATTCGCGCCGAGCGTGACGCTGGAGGAAGATCTCAGACGCCGCGATCTCACCATCAATGCCATGGCGCAGGACGAGAGCGGCACGCTCATCGACCCCTACGGCGGGCGCGCGGATCTCGAGGCGCGCCGGCTGCGGCACGTGTCGGAAGCATTCATCGAGGACCCGGTGCGCATCCTGCGTGTGGCGCGCTTCGCAGCACGTTTTGCGCCGCTCGGATTTCGGGTTGCGGATGAGACTCTGGCGCTCATGCGTCGCATCACCGAGTCGGGAGAGGTGCGCACCCTGGTGCCCGAGCGCGTCTGGCAGGAGACCGAGCGCGCGCTCGGTGAAGCGCACCCCGAGGTATTCTTCGAGGTGTTGCGCGCCTGCGGTGCACTCGCGGTCATCTATCCCGAGATCGATGCGCTCTTTGGTGTACCGCAGCCGCCGCGCTGGCATCCGGAGATCGACACCGGGCTGCACGTGATGCTCGCGCTGAGGTACGCCGCGCGGCGTGCGGCCTCGAGCGCGGTGCGCTTCGCGGTGCTCACTCATGATCTGGGCAAGGCGCAGACGCCCAGGTCCGAGTGGCCGAGCCATCACGGCCACGAGGAGTTCGGAGTTCCGCTCATCAACGAGCTGTGCGATCGCCTCAAGGTGCCCAACGGCCACCGCGAGCTCGCGGTGCTCGCCGCGCGCCATCACACGCTGGTGCATCGCGCGCTCGAGCTGCGGCCAGCGACCCTGCTCACGCTGCTGGAGAATTGCGATGCCTTTCGCCGCCCGGAGCGCTTCGGCGAGCTCCTGCTCGCGTGCGAAGCCGATGCCCGCGGGCGCACCGGTCGCGAGGAGGCCCCGTACCCGCAGGTGGATTACCTCCGCCAGGCGCTCGCAGCCGCCGCCCGCGTGACACTCACCGAGAGCGAGCGGGGGGAGCTCGAGGGGGTCGAGATCGGGGCGGAGCTGCGCCGGCGACGCCTCGCGGCGGTGACTGAGGTTAAAAGCGACCCGGTGCGTTAGCGGCCGCGCGCCGCCGCGCGGTCAGTGCATCGTCCCGGAGACGATCAAGGCGAGCAGCGCCGAGCCGAGCGCGATGCGATACCAGGCGAACACGGTGAAGCGGTGCGACTGCACGTAGCGCAGCAGCCACTTGACGGCGATGAAGGCGACGATCAGCGAGACCACGAAGCCGAGCAGCAGCGCGTTCCAGTCTTCGCTCCCAGCCTGGCCACGCGTCTTGAGCAGCTCGTAGCCGGTAGCGGCAAACATGGTGGGAATACCGACCAGAAAGGCGAATTCGGTGGCCGCCGGGCGCAGCGTGAGGCCCGCGAGCATCGCCGCGAAGATGGTCGAGGCCGAGCGCGAGGTGCCGGGGAACACGGCCGCCAGAATCTGGCACGCGCCGACCCAGACGGCGACGTTCCACGTGACCACCGAGGTCTGAGGCCGGCCGGCGACGTAGGCTTCGATGATGAGGATCAGCACGCCACCGATCAGCGTGGCGAGAGCGATGGGCAGAAGGCTCTCGGGCAGCTTCCAGCCGAGGCGCGTGGCGATGAACCCGCCGGTCGCCGTGATCAGGAAGGCGACGAGAAGCTTGGCGAGGTAGTCGCGATTCGCGGGGTCATCGAGTCGAGTGACCAGAGCCCACAACCGCCGCCGGTAGATCAGCACGATGGCGAGGATCGCACCCGCCTGGATCGCAACGTTGAACAGCTCCGAGCGCTCGCCGAGCCAGCGCTCGGCGATCAGCAGATGGCCGGTGCTGGAGATGGGCAGGAACTCGGTGATGCCTTCGACGATGCCGAGGATCACGGTGTTGAGGGTATCGGTCACGGAGCGGACTCTACAGCAGGTGACGCAGATCCTGCAGCGCAAACCCCGCGAGCGGCACCGTAACATTCCGTGTCAGTGCCATCATCTTGAAGGCTTCACCCATTTCCTCGGGCATGATGAGCCGCCGGGCCTCGCCCGCCAGGCGCGCGCGCGCCGCATCCCCACTTGCCTCCTGCACCAGCTCCTCGATGCCACAACCGAGCAGAAAGGCAGCCTGGGTCGCGAAGCCGCTTACCGCAAGGCCAGCCGCCAGCCCCGCATCGGCGATGCGCGTGAAGTCCACCCAGGCGGTGATGTCCTGGACCCCGAGGTTGATGTAGGGATCCTCATGGGCCCGGTGCTTGTAGTGGCAGCGCAGCGTGCCCGTGTACCTCTCCCGGTGATAGTAGTGGCGACGCGGCAGCCCGTAGTCGCACAGGAGCAGCAGGCCACGGTCGAGACAGGCAGCGAGCGCGGCGATCCATGGAGCTGCGCGCAAACACAGCTCGGAGGTGTAGCCTGCGGACAGCGGCTCGGCCAGGCTCGCGCGGGTCTCCTCATAAGCGGCGGCGAGCGTGTCATCAGCGGGCGCCTCGCCGTCGGTGAAACCGACCGGCCGCTCCGCCGGCGATGCGCGCGCCGCGGAGCGCGGATCCAGCACCACGCCGAGCTCGCGGATCCCCTGCTCCGTGCAGCGGAACCGGCGGAACGGCAGCGCGTCGCAAACCTCATTCGCCAGCACTACGCCCCGCAGCTCCTGCGGCAGGCGCTCGAGCCACACGATGCGCTCGCTCAGCGCCCTGGGCAGCCTTCCGAGACGCTCGCGCTGGCGCTCGATGAGCTCTGCGCTCACCTCGAGGATCGCATAACGCTCGGGTAGCGCGTCGCGCGCAGCGAGCTCCGTCACGACCGCCGCAGCCATGCGACCGCTGCCCGCACCGATCTCGAGGATCTCGCCGCCGACATCGCCGAGCACCGCCGCGCACTGCCGTGCGATGCAGCGGGAGAAGAGGTCGGACACCTCCGGGGCGGTGACGAAGTCCCCGTCAGGGCCGAGCTTTGCGCTGCCGGCGCTGTAGTAGCCGAGGCCCGGCGCGTACAGCGCTAGCTCCATGAAACGCTCGAAGGACAGCCAGCCGCCTGCCGCGAGCAGCTGCGCGGCGACGAACGCAGCGAGCCGCTCACTGTGCGCCTGCTCGTCGGCAGAAAGCGGCGGCAGGATTGAGCGTGGCGCGGATGCCGTCATAATCGACACCCATGACCCAGGCGATACCAGTGGCGGGTGCAGCGGCGCCCGCGCCGTTGCGCGACAAGACGGTGCTGGTGACCGGGGCTGCGCGGCGCGTCGGTGCGGTTATTGCGCGAACGCTGCACGCTGCCGGCGCCAACCTCG
>JAFAVO010000349.1 GCA_019242385.1 Gammaproteobacteria bacterium
CGTTGCCTACCCGTTGCTGCGCATGGCTCCGACCCTTTACGGCTGGAGCATGCGGCGGCGCATCTTTCGGCTCTACGGCGAGCTGAAGTACATCGAGGTCAAGCTGGACACCGCCGGCGGGATCCACGCAGGTGACCTCCTCGCGCAGCTGCAGCGGCTCGAGGACCGCGCGAACCACTTGCAGGTGCCGTTCGCCTTCGCGCCCTTTCTCTATCAGTTGCGCAATCACATCGCCCTCGTACGCGAACGCATCCGGGCCGTGGGCTCCGGAGCGGCCGCGCCCGTCGACCGTCCCGTCGCACCAACGCGCGGGGTGTAGGAGACCGTCTCGCCCACCACCGACCCTCCGCCCGTGCCAATGGTGCACAGCGCTCCGTGTCGTGTCAGTCTCCGCTGACAGCCGCGGGTGTCGTTGTCCTATCCGGCCATTGCGCAGTTGCGGGCTAGTCTCAGCTCGCGACCGGGCGGGCACGGACGTCGCAGCGCACCTACGCACCCCTACCAGACCACCGAACTGGGCAAACAACTATGGCTCGCAACCCCGACCTTGCCTCGGAAGACACTCGCTGCAGCAGCGGTATCGACGGACTCGATGAGATCCTCGCCGGCGGTATGCCGCGCGATTGCTTTTACCTCGTCCAGGGCGATCCAGGCTGTGGCAAGACCACCATCGCGCTGCAGTTCCTGCTGGAGGGGCGGCGTCGTGGAGAGTCCGTCTTCTACATCACACTCTCGGAGACGGTGTCTGAGCTGGAAAAGGTTGCGCGCTCGCACGGCTGGACGCTGAGCGATATTCCGATGCTGGAGCTCTCGGCGATCGAGTCCCTCCTGCAGCCCGAAGGCCAAACCACGATTTTCCATCCCTCCGAGCTCGAGCTCAACAACGTCACGCGGCTGGTGCTGGCCGAGACGCGCAAGCACCAACCCACGCGCCTGGTGTTCGATTCGTTGTCGGAATTCCGGCTGATGGCGGAGACTCCGCTGCGCTATCGCCGGCAGTTGCTGGTTTTGAAGCAGGAGTTCGCCCGGCAGGGAAGCACGGTCCTGTTGCTCGATGACAAGATGGATAGTGCCCTGCTCGGCTCAGACCCACACGTGTTGAGCCTCACGCATGGTGTGATCGAAATGCAGCAGTTCGCTCCCGAGTACGGCAAGTCGCGGCGGCGCTTGCGCGTGCTCAAGATGCGTGGTGTCAAATTTCGCGAGGGCTATCACGATTACATCATCGAGCGCGGCGGGATACGCCTGTTTCCGCGCCTCGTTGCCGCCGAGCACCACAGCGAGTTCAAACGCGAGTCGGTGCCGAGCGGCGTCCCCGAGCTCGACGCACTGCTCGGGGGCGGCCTCGATGTCGGCACCACCGCGCTCATCATGGGCCACGCCGGCACCGGCAAATCGACCCTCGCGCTGCAGTACGCGTGTCAGCTCGCTTCCCGAGGCGGCCACAGTCACCTGTTCGCCTTCGACGAGACGGCCGGCATCATCATGGAGCGCGCCTCGAAGCTCGGGCTCGGCCTGGGAGCCCACGTGCGCGATGGGCTGATCACCTTGCAGCAGTTGGACCCCGCAGAGATCTCCCCCGGAGAGTTCGCCCACAGGATCCTCGCGAGTGTGCGGCGCGGCTGCAAGCTCGTGGTGATCGACACCCTCAATGGTTACCTCAACGCCATGCCCGGTGAGAGGTACCTCATCAATCAGTTGCACGAGCTCTCCGCCTACCTGAACCAGCAAGGGGTGCTGACGGTCTTCATACTGGCCCAGCACGGCCTCACCCCCGCCGCCGAGGCGCCCGTGGACCTCAGCTATCTCGCCGACACGGTGGTGAATCTGCGGTTCTTCGAGCTGGCGGGTGAGGTAAGAAAAGCCCTGTCCGTCATCATGAAGCGTAGCGGTAACCACGAGCACACCATTCGCGAGTTCATGCTCGAGCCTGGCCGTGGAATCCGTATCGGAGTCCCGCTGCGGGAATTTCGCGGTGTGCTGACGGGAGTGCCGGAGTTCGTGGGGGCCAACAGGCAGATGCTGCAGCGCTCCGGTGATGAAAGCTGAGCATAGCGAGCGGGTGCTCATCATCGCCCCGCTCGGGCGCGATGCGGCAGCCATTGCCTCGGTCCTGGATGGGGCCGGCTATGCCGTCAAGCCCTGCGTGGGCGCGGCAGAGGCCACAGCGAGTCTCGCGGCCGGTGCGGGCGCGCTGCTGCTCACGGAAGAATCACTCGACCGCCAGCACATGCCCCAGCTGCTGTCGCAGCTGCGCGCGCAGCCGGCGTGGTCGGAGCTGCCGGTGATCATCCTCACGAGCGGCGGCGAAGCACGCTTCACCCAACTGCTCGACCTGACCGCCGCCGCGGCGGGCAGCGTCACCGTGCTGGAGCGGCCCCTGTCGCCAGCGACACTCCTGCGCAGCATCGAGGTTGCGCTGCGGTCACGCAGACGTCAGTACCACGTGCGCGATCTGCTCGAGAGTCAGCAGCAGCGCGAGGCGGCGCTCGCCGCGAGTGAGGAGCGCTGGCGCCTGGCACTCGAGGGTGCGGACCTCGGGTCCTGGGATGTCGATCTGGCCACGGGTGTTACGGTGTGGAACCGCCGTCACGGTGAGCTGTTGGGATACCCGCCCGAGAGCGGTGCTACGACCATGGAGCGTTGGCGCGAGCGCGTGGATGAGCGCGACCTCGACAGAGTCGAGCTCGCCATCACCAAGGCGCGACGCGAACGTGCGGCTTTCACCGTGGAGCATCGGCTGCATCGAGCGGACACCGGTGAGCTGCGTTGGCTCGCGCTCTACGGTCGCTTTCACTACGACGCGGCCGGCATGCCGGTGCGCTTCAGCGGTGTATCGCGCGATGTGACCGAGCACAAGCGGCTGGAGGAGGAACGCGAGGGCTATCTGGCGGCGCTGCAGGAAGCGGACCGGCGCAAGGACACCTTCCTCGCTACCCTCTCGCACGAATTGCGCAATCCGCTCGCCCCGATCCGCAACGCAGCCGAAGTGCTCACCTCCGCGAAGATCACTCCCATGCAGCTGCGTTGGGCGCAGAGCGTCATCCGGCGGCAAGTGACCCACATGGCGTGGTTGCTCGATGATCTGCTCGACCTGGCGCGCATCACCCAGGGCAAGCTGCGCCTGCGCCGGCAGCCCTGCACGCTCCGCAGCGTCGTCGAGGCGGCCCTCGAGACCTCGCGCCCCTTTCTCGACCGCAAGGACCATAAGCTGACCATACTCCTGCCGGAGAAGAATCTGACGCTGCACGCCGACCCGCTGCGGCTTGCGCAGGTGCTGTCCAATCTGCTGACCAACGCCGCCAAGTACACCGACGCCGGTGGCCACATCGAGCTCGCTGCACGGGTCGAAGATGAGCTGATCCTCTCAGTCAAGGACGACGGCATCGGCATTCCGGCCGAGCAGCTGCACCGCCTGTTCACCATGTTCTCGCAGGTCTCGCCTTCCTCGACGCGCGCCGAAGGCGGTCTTGGCATCGGCTTAGCGCTGGTGAAGGGCCTCATGGACCTGCATGGTGGAAGCGTCGAGGCGCGCAGCGGCGGCATCGGTACCGGAAGCGAGTTCATCGTGCGGATGCCGCTCATCGAGCTGGAAAGCGACACACCGGACACCCGGGCCGCGGAGTTGCCGACCTCCATGCCCGATAAGCTGCGCGTGCTGATCGCCGACGACAATCAGGACGCGGCCGAGAGTCTCGCCATGCTGCTCTCGCTCGAGGGCTGCGAGGTGCGCACCGCTTATGACGGACAGGCGGCGGTCTCACTCGCCCAGCTGTTCCGCCCGCAGGTGGCATTGCTCGATATCGCAATGCCGAAGCTCGATGGGTACGCTACCGCGCGCGCCTTGAGGCAGCAGCGCGGCGGGGGCGAGCTCTGCCTCATCGCGCTCACCGGGCGCGGACAGGACCAGGACAAGCGCGAGACGGACGCCGCCGGGTTTGCCGCGCACCTGACCAAGCCCGTCGACCCGGCTCGCCTCAGATCGATCCTCACCCAGGCGCGCGATGGCGTGTGGGAAGGCAACAGCCTCGGTGAGCGTTGACTGTGCGGTGAGCCGAAAGCGGCGCTGGCCTGTGGGCCGCTACTGACAATCTCTTCCGCCCTGCAGGTGCAGGCGCCGCCATCCTCAGCGCCTAGCATGGGAGGGTCATTTCATCCGGGACTCTTTGTATGGCCACAGCACGCCGATCCACCAAAGCCACAGCCGGACGTTACCGGGACGCCATCACCCTCCTCAAAGCCGATCACCAGCAGGTGAAGCAGTGGTTTGCGCAGTTCAAGAAGCTGAGCGACGCCTCCCGGCAACAGATGCTCGCCCGTAGCATCTGCCAGGCACTGCGTCTGCACACCAGCATCGAGGAGGAGATTTTCTATCCCGCTTTCCTCGAAGCCACGGGCAACAAGGACATCCACCACGAGGCGGAGGTCGAGCACCAGGCCGCCGAACGCCTGATCGTCGAAATCGAGCAGTCGAACCCGAGCGACGACTTCTTCAAAGCGAAGGTCAACGTGCTCGGCGAGATGATCAAGCATCACGTGCGCGAGGAAGAAAAGCCCGGCGGGATGTTCGCCAAGGCGCGCAAAGCGCGCATGGATCTGAAGGCCCTGGGCCAGCAGCTGGCGGCGCGCAAGTCGGAGCTGGAGTCCGAGCAACAGGCGGCCTGATGCCCCCCGGACACCGCCGGCTGCGGCAAGCCTGGGTGGAGTCAGGTGACGCTAACGCGCGGCGCGCTGCGCGCCAGGTGCCGGGTGCTGCGCGCCAGAAATCTGTTGCGGAATGTGATAGCTGCGCAGCAGGGCCTCGATGCTCCCCGCCTCCGCGCTGAGCGCCGCATCGAGCCGGTCACGCAGCTCCGGCTCGTCGCTGCGCACACCCACTGCAATGTCGTAGCTCATAGGCCAGTCGCCGCCATCTTCCACCGGCTCCACCCGCAGGGGCGCTGAGGCGCGCTGCGCGAAATATCCCGCAAGCGGGCCCCAGACGAGGGCGACGTCCACCTCGCCGCGTGCCACCGCTTCGATGATGCTCGCGGGCGGGTTTGGCCGGCTATAGTCGCCAAAAATGCTGAAGCCGCGAACATTCTGCGTGATGCCGCGTGCAGCCAGTGCCTGCGCCGGCGGTGTATTCATCGCCTCGTAGCCGACGAGCTGCACGCCAATGGTCACTGTCCGCAGACGCGGGTCATCGAGGGACAGGTGCTCGAGGCCTGCGGCCTGCCGGGTCACGAAGACGTAGGTCGAGCGATAGTAGGGGCGCGAGGTCTTCAGGCCATGCACGCCGCTCGCCACGCCCGGCCATAGATCGCAACCCTGTGCGGTGAGCGTGTGCCGTGCAAAACCCCGGCGCTGCGCCCACCAGACATACTGAATGCTCGTGTGCAGGTCACGGGCCAGAAGCGCCACCAGCTTGTTCTCGAAGCCCTGTCCCGCGCGGTTCGAGAAGGGCAGATTGTTGGGATCCGCACATACCACGAGCGCGTGCGCGGGCGCTGCCAGTTGCAGCACCAGCAACACCCCCGGCAGGCAGCATCTCATTGCCCCGGGCCCTTGATGACATCGGTGAAGTTGTTGGTGGTACCCGGAGGCGGCGACCACCCGCTATCCTGCGCCACTTTCCGTGGTACCGGCGCCGGTGCCTGTGAGGGGGTGGGCCCGTTCGCGGCATCGATAGTCTCGGGCAAGGACATCGAGCGCACGTAAGCCGCCAGCTCCCACAGCTGCGGGTCAGGGATCTTGCCGCCCCACGCCGGCATGCCATTGGGCCGTCCCTGCACGAGCGTGTTGTGGATCTGCTCGAGCCTCGCTCCATAGATCCATTCATCGTCCATGAGGGCCGGCCCCATACCGCCGCCGCCGTTGGAATGACAGCCTGAACAGTTGTACTGATTGAAAAGGCGCTTGCCCTCGGCCACCGCCTGCGCGTTGTCGTAAACCGCATCCGCACGAGGATCGGAGCTGGAGGCACCGTGCGCCATGCCGGGCACGAGCGCCGAAGTGATGACGGCAGCAGCTTGCTTCGGCTGCACCGGCGGCGGCAGATCAGACGCCGCCCGCTGGCAACCTGTCAGCAGCACTGCGCAGGCGAGGATCTCAGTGCACGCAAGGATCTCAATGCGGGAGGGAGAAAACATACAGAGTTCCTCCGGCGGTGCTGTACTTCGGTAGGTCGGACATCACATTGACGAAGCCGAGCGCTGCGGAGCCATCGCGCGGATCCACCGGCCCCGAGACGACCGCGCCCGACCAGCCACCCACTCCGGAAAGCACCGCGATGTACTGATGCCCGTCCGGACCGCGGTAGCTCACCGGCTGGCCGATGACTCCGCTGTCCATCTTGTACTTCCACAGCAGCTTGCCGCTGCCGGCATCGACTGCTTTGAACCATCCGTCCATGGTGCCGTAGAAGACCAGGCCACCGGCTGTCGCAGCGGTCGCCGACCAGATGGGAAAATTCTCCTTGACGATCCATGCCGGGCGGCGATTGACCGGATCCCAGGCGGTGAGCTGGCCGCGGTTACCCCCGGGACCGGGTTTCATGTGCACCTCGGCACCGACGTAGGGAGTACCGGCGATGTAATTCACCTCCATGTTTTGCCAGTCCATGCAGATGTTCTCGTGCGGGATATATATGAGTCCGGTATCCGGGCTGAAGCTCGATGGGTTCCAGTCCTTGGCACCGGAGGCGGTCGGACAGATGTCGTGGGTGATGCGGCCCACGTGTGTGGTCTTGTCCTCATTCACGATGAGACGACCGCTCTGCAGATCCACGCCCTTGGAGGAGTTCACCGGGCCGAAAGGATCGGCCGACAGCACCTGGCCGGTATGACGGTCGATCACATACACGTATCCGTTACGGTCGATGTGCACGAGGACCTTGCGCATCTGGCCGCCGAAGGGCATATCGAGCAGCAGCTGCTCGTTGACACCGTCGTAGTCGTGCTCATCGTGCGGTGAGAACTGGTAGTACCAGCGCGCCGCGCCGCTCGCCGGGTCGCGCGCAAAAATACCGGCGGTCCACTTGTTGTCGCCGGGCCGCTGTTCCTGGTTCCATGGGCCTGGGTTGGCGACGCCGTAGATGACGTTGTTGAGCTCGGCATCGTAGGTGACCCAGCCCCAGACCGTCCCGCCACCGATCTGCCATGCCTGCGGCGGCCAGGAGCTGACTCCAAGGTCGGTGCCGCGGTCGGCCGGATAGAACGGCTTGAACTGTGGCCCGATCAGGACATCGCGATCGGGGCCGGTGCTGTAGGCGCGCCACAGCAGCTTGCCCGTCTCCTCATCGAGTGCCGCCAGCCAGCCGCGCACGCCGAGCTCTCCGCCCGAATTTCCCACATACACATGGCCCTGTGCCACCAGCGGCGCCATGGTTATCGTCTCGCCCACATTGATGTTGCCGAGGCGGGTCCGCCAGAGCGGTAACCCGGTCTTCACATCGAGCGCGATGGTCTGACCGTCGAGGGTGTTGAAGATGTATTTGCCATGATCCACGGTGCCGCCACGATTGACCACGTCGCAGCACGCGATTCCCTGACTCGCCGGCACCGGCTTCGGTGCGAACCGCCACTTAAGCGGTGCGCCGGGCTTGGTGAGATCGAGCGCGTAAACGAAATTCGGGTAGGCCGTCACTACGTACATGGTGTTATCGGCGACGATGGGGGCCGCTTCCTGTCCCTTGTTGACCGCGAGCGAAAAGGACAGCAGCGGAGTCAGCTGCGCAACGTTCTGCGGGGTGATTTCCTTCAGCGAGGAGAAACGCGTCGAGGCGTAGTTCTTCGCCGGCATGGTCCACTGGCCATCATCCGGTGGCGCGTTGGCGGGGCTCGCCGCCGTGTGGCCGGCCTGGGGGGTCGGAGCTGCCAGTGCGTGCCCGATCTGCTCGCGCGAGAAGACCTCGGAGTCAGGTACTGGAGCGGGTACCGTTGGTGCCGCTGCCGCCAGCGGCAGGGATACCAGCAGTAAGCACAGCCGAGTGGTTTTGCAGCGCATGACGTTCCCCGATGGATCTTCAGCCTGCACAGCGTGGCAGCGCGAGATAGGGCGCCAGCGAGAAAAGCGTGGCGACGCAAAAGCCCGCGCTGTACAACAGGCCCCACAGCGCCATGAAGCGGGTGCGTCCGACCCCTTCATCCAGCAGGCCTGAATCTCTGCCCGCTTCCTCGGTGCGTGTCGCCTGATACAACCTCCAGGCAACGATTAACGCCGCGAACGCGACCAGCACACACAGCGCGAGCAGCGCGATGAGCGCGGGCCAGGTCCAGTGAAGTCCCGGGAGCGGTTGTGGGTAGCGATGTCCGCCCGGAAAACATGGCTGGCTCGCCAGCGCTTGGCCCGCGCATACCAGCACGAACCAGGCGAGCGGGCCGGCGATGATGGCGAAGGCCATCTGTCCGCGGCCGGCGCACTCAGCGCGTGGCGCCGGCGGATGGCTCAGCGAGAGCGGCGCTTCGGCGTTCATCGGCCGAATCCCAGGTACGGGCTGATGTAGAAGCTCGCGAAGATGAATAGCCATACGATGTCGACGAAATGCCAGTACAGCACCCCGGCAGACACGGAGAGGTTGCGTCGCGGGCTGAAATAATCGAGCGCCGTCCAGATGAAGATGACGCCGAGCACTGCAATGCCCACTACTACGTGCGCCATGTGGAACCCGGTGGTGACGAAGTACAGCGAGCCATAGCTCGAGGTGCCCATGTGGAAAGGTTTGGCATACCACTCCAGCACCTGCACCGCAGCGAACAGGCATGCCATCAGGAAGGCGCCCCCGAAGCCGATCAGCGCCTGCGCGGGTTTGCGGTCGAGGACACCGTGCTCGCCGTACCAGGCGATGACGCTCGAGGCCAGGAGCAGAATGGTGTTGGGCAGGGCCAGTTTCAGTACCGGGCGTGGCTCGAGCATCCAGCCCGGCGGGGCGGTTGCACCGGTGTAGAAATAGGAGAACAGCAGGTAGCCGAACAGCGCCGCCTCGCTCGCCACCAACGTTCCAACACCCCACCAGCCGAGGCCACGGCGACCGATCGGCCCGACCGGCAGCGGCCCGGGATGCAGCGTGAGGACCTCAGCCATGCGCGGGCTCCCGCTCACGCAGCTCCCGCCGCGGCCACAACCATACGAGCAGCGACGCCGTCAGCACGAGCGCACCGGCGAGCATGAGCAGCCATACCTTGAGGATCATGCCGGTGAACAGCAGCGCGAGACCAAGGGTGAGCACGAAGGGCGCGACGGTGTCCTCGGGCATGCGCAGGATCATGTCGGGCAGCGCATCGAGCGGAGTCGTGCCGAGGGTCTCCTTGCCCTTGTCGAGCATCAGGCCGCGGTCGAGTGAGGACCGGACCTCCTCGTGCAGCTCCGCTTCCCAGAGCGGATGGCGGCTCGCCACCGCCGGGATGAGCGCGAAGTTGTAAGGCGGAGGCGGCGATGGAATCGACCACTCCAGCGTATGCGCGCCCCAGGGGTTGGGGCCGGCCAGCGCACCACTGCGGCGGCTCTTCACCACATTAACCAGCAACAGCACGACGCCGATGGCGATGACAAAGGAGCCGACCGAGGTAATGAGATTCAGCGTGTTCCATCCCATGTCCGGGCCGTAGGTGTAGACCCGCCGTGGCATGCCGAAGAGCCCGGTGAGGTGCATCGGCAGGAATGCCAGGTTGAAGCCGATGAAGATCAGCCAGAAATTCCATCGACCCAGGCGCTCATCGAGCAGCCGACCGGTCATCTTCGGAAACCAGAAATAAATGGCACCGAGGACCGGGAACAGGTTGATGCCGATCAGCACGTAGTGCAGGTGCGCCACCACAAAGTAGGTGTCGGTGAGCTGCCAGTCCACCGGAACGCTGGCGGTCATGAATCCGGAGACGCCGCCGATCACGAACAGGATGATCGTGGAGGCGAAGAACATGAACGCGGTGGTGACGACGGGCCGTCCGTGCCAGATGGTCGCCAGCCAGGAGAAGATCGTCACGGAGGATGGCACGACGATGGCGATCGAGGCGGCCGAGAAAAACGACATACCGAGCGCCGGGAGCCCGGTGGCGAACATATGGTGCACCCACACCCCGAAGCCCAGGACCATGGTGGCGACCGTGGAGAGCGCGACGAGCGGGTAACCGACCAGCGGCCGGCGGCAGAAGACGGGCAGCGCGTCGGAGACGAAGGCCATCGCCGGGAGCACGATCGCGTACACCCAGGGATGACCGAAAATCCAGAACAGATGCTGCCACAGCAACGGCTGCCCCTCGGCGCGCACGTCGAAGAAGTGAGTGCCGAACTGCCGGTCCAGCCACAGCAGGAAGAAGGCCAGGCTCACGGCCGGCACCACCAGCAGGTTGGCGACGTTTGCGGTAAGCGTGCCCCACAGCAGCATGGGCGCACGATTGATCGACATGCCCGGCGCGCGGGTGCGCATGGCGGTGACGATGAAATTCGCCGCACCGACCGTAGTCGAGGTGCCGAGCAGCACCATGCCGAGCGAATAGAAGTCCTGGTTCATGCCCGGGTTGAAGTCGCGCAGTGCGTACGGCACGTAGTTGAACCAGCCATCGTTCGGGCCGTTGCCGGTGAGGAACCCGACGTAAAGGAAGATCCCGGACGCCAGATAGATCCAGTAGGAGAGCGCATTGACCCGCGGGAAGGCCATGTCGCGTGTGCCGAGGATCAGCGGCCAGAGGTAGTTCGAGAACCCGGAAAGGATCGGACTGGCATAGAGAAAAATCATGGTCATGCCGTGGGTCGAGAACAGCTGATCGTACTGTTCCGGGCTGAGCAGGTGCGCGTTCGGGCCGGCGAGCTGCAGACGCATGATCAGCGCCTCGATGCCACCCAGAAGGAGAAAGGTGAATGCGGTGACGATGTAGCGCAGTCCGATCTTCTTGTGATCGACCGTGCTGAGAAAGCCCTTGAGGCCGCCCTCGCCCTCCCACAACTCGTGCAGGCGATGCTCGAGCCCGGGGCTCACGGTACCGAGTGCAGGCGCACGGTCATCGGCCCGATTCATTGCAGGGTCTCCAGGTAAGCGACGACGTCGCTGAGCTCCTCGGCGGAGAGGTTCTGGTCGGGCATCTGTGACCCCGGCTTGATCCCCTGGGCAGCCTCGATCCAGCCGCTGAGCGCGCCGGCAGTGTTGGGCAACATGCCGGACGCGATCATGTGACGGCTCATGAGATGGGTGAGGTCGGGCCCGACGTGCGAGGCGGCCAGCGTGCCGCGCACCTGGTGGCACAGCCCGCAGCGGAACTCCACGACCTGCAGGCCGTGCTGTGCCGTCGGCGCCGTCGGAGTCTGCGCCGGCTGCAGTTGTTGCGCACGCCAGCGCTGGAAGTCCTGTGGCGATTCCGCGACCACCTCGAGGGCCATGTGGGCGTGCTGCCAACCGCAATACTCGGTGCATTGACCCAGATAGCGGCCGGCGGCGCTGGCCTGGAGCCAGGCGAGGTTGGTTTGCCCCGGTATGGTATCGGTCTTGCCGGCAAGTTTCGGTACCCAGAAACTGTGGATCACATCGGCGCCGCGCAGCCGCACCAGCACGCGGGTGTTTACCGGAATGTGGATCTCATTTGCGGTGGTGAAGCTCTGATCGGGTTGGGCCGCATCGTAGTGAACCTCCCACCACCACTGGTGGCCGGTGACGTCCAGGGTCAGATGCGTATCGGGCGGCGGACCGGAGGTCGCCGCGAGCGTCACCATGGTCCAGATCAGCGTGATGATCAGCGGGACGGCCGAGATCGATACGCCCACTCCGATCCAGCGCAGCGCCTTCGGCCCGCGCTCGACGGGGACTGCGCGGGTCTCCGCTGCGCCGCCGTGCGCCCGGGCGCGGGTCACGGCCCTCCACAGGAGCACGGCGATGACTACGCAGACCAGTATCGAGACCGCGAGCGTGAACCAAGTGAGTGCCAGGATCGCATGCGCGCGCTCGCCCGCCGCCTGCAGATAGCCCAGCGGCGTCGACCCGATCATGTGGCGTCGGGCTCCTGGAGCGCAACGCGCAGGCGATCGAGCGTGCGCAGCGCTGCCCACAGGAACAGCGCTATTCCGGGCACCCACATCAGTACCCCGCCGAGCTGTTGATCCTCGAGCGGACTCAAACCCCAGGGTTGGGTCGTGGTCAGATGCCAGAAGAACAACGGCCGTCCCGCCATGGTGAGGATCGCGCCGAGAAACCCCATGTGCATCGAAGTGAAGCCGCCCACCGCCAGGACATCGATCGCATGCAGCCGCTCACCCTGGAGGATCTCGCGCCACAACCAGATCGCACTGCCGAAGAGCGTGATGTGCATCGTCCAATAACAGGCGGTGGAGGCAAAGGTGGAGTCGTAGGCAGCCGGCATGTGCCACAACCAGAGCGCGA
>JAFAVO010000213.1 GCA_019242385.1 Gammaproteobacteria bacterium
AGCACCTGCAGCTTCGCCTTCTTGACGGCCGCGGCCCCATCGGCCAGGGCCCGTGAGCGGCCGGTGGTCGATGGCCCGGCGCCGGCCGCCTCCGCCTGGGCGGTCGCGGTGCGCAGCTTGTCCACCGGGCGCGCGGAGGGCTGGATCACCATGGTCTTCTCGAACTCATCCTGCTGCTCGTCGTCCTCGACGAAGCGCAGCTGGTGGTGACCGACGGTGATCACATCGCCGTGCTGCAGGGCATGCTTCTTGATGAGCTTGCCGTTGACGTAGGTGCCGTTGGTGCTGTTCAGATCCTCGAGGAACGAGTCGTTGAGGATATTGATGATCAGCGAGTGATGCCCGCTGACCGCAGCATTATCGATGCGGATGTCGTTATCCGGGAGGCGCCCGATGGTGTAGCGCTCCTTGTTCATGTTGTATTCCGCCATCACCTGGCCATCCAGGCTCAAGACCAACCTAGCCATGTGCGTGTGCCTTTATCGCGTGTCAGCCGAACCAACCCAGGATCTTGTCGAAAATCTTAGTGCGTGCTGGAAACGCATCCAGGATATGCGCCATGACCACGGACACGTTGTCGCGCCCCCCATTGTCATTGGCCAATTGAATCAACTGTTTTGCGACCGTATCCAGATTAGCACTAAAGGTGTTTATGGTTAAATGGATATCTTCATCCTCGACCATATCGGAGAGCCCGTCGGAGCACATCACGAAGACCTCTCCCTTGCTGACGGGGACCTCCTGGATCTCCACGTCGACCTGCGGCTCGACACCGAGCGCGCGCGTCACGTAGTTCTTGTTCGCAGCCCGCTGCGCCTCCTCGGCCGAGTAGAATCCGCGGTCCACCAGCTCCTGGAGCAGCGAGTGGTCCATGGTGACCTGCTCGAACTTGTCGCCGCGCTGGCGGTACAGGCGCGAGTCGCCCACGTGCGCGATGGTGACCTTGTTGTCGAAGAACAGCGCCGCCACCACCGTCGTGCCCATGCCTTCGCACTGGGCCTGGGTGTGCGCGGTCTGGTAGATGATCTTGTTCGCGCGGTTGATGGCATCGCGCAGAATGATCTTCGGCCGTGAGAGCCCGGAGTCGCTGTCGGCCACCGACAGGTCCTCGCGCTCCACGTGCTCGCGCACCAGGTTGACGATCGTCTTCACCGCGATGCCGCTCGCTACCTCACCGGCGTTGTAGCCACCCATGCCGTCAGCGAGCACGAGCAGGCCAATGTCCGGGTCAACCGCAATCGTGTCCTCATTGTGTTCTCGGACCTTACCGGTATCAGAGAGCCCGACGAAACGCAGCTTGTTTCGCAGGCTCATGCTGGGCCCTGCACCGCCTGTGGCCTAAAAACTGTGATACGCGTCACTTTCCCGTCCCCGATCGAGCCGTCCTAAGCTAGCATCGCGGCCGAGCGGTCCGAATGGTCTTGTTCACAAAAGGCGCCTTTCGGGTCCGCGGCCCCCGCGAATCCTAGCTGAAAGTCGAGTGAAGGCGCATCGATGGCGCGCGCAAGTCCCACCTTCGTGTGCGGCTCCTGCGGAGGCGAGAGCCTCAAGTGGCAGGGCCAGTGTCCGCTGTGCGGTGCGTGGAATTCCCTCGAGCAGCGCAGCGCCGCGAGTCCGCGTGCCGCGAGCGCGGCGCGCGCCGTCGCGCTCAGCGCCGGGATCAGCGCCGAGGCCACGCAGCGCATCGCCAGCGGCGCGCAGGAGCTCGACCGGGTGCTCGGAGGGGGCATCGTGCCCGGGTCCGTGATCCTGCTCGGCGGCGATCCTGGCATCGGCAAATCGACTCTGCTGCTGCAGGTCGCGGCGAGCGTTGCCGGCACGCAGCCCGTGCTCTATGCGAGCGGGGAGGAGTCCGTGGCGCAGGTGAGCCTGCGCGCGCAGCGGCTCGCCCTCGGCGCGGCGGCCGTCGGCGTGCTGGCCGAGACCGATCTCGCGGCCATCCTGGCGCTCGCGGCCGAGCGGCGCGCGGCGCTGTTGGTGATCGACTCCATCCAGACCGTGCAGTCCGCGACCGCCGGCACCGCCGCAGGCGCGGTATCGCAGCTGCGCGAGTGCACCGCGGAGCTCGTGCGCTTCGCCAAATCGAGCGGCACGGCCGTCATCATCGTCGGACACGTCACCAAGGAGGGCACGATCGCAGGGCCGCGCCTGCTCGAGCACCTGGTGGACACGGTGTTGTATTTTGAGCACGAGGCCGGCAGCCGCTACCGTATCGTGCGCGCCACCAAGAACCGCTTCGGTGCGGTAAACGAGCTCGGATTCTTCGCCATGACCGCAGGCGGCCTGCGCGAGGTGCGCAATCCGGCCGCCATCTTCCTGGCACGCCCGAGCGAGCCGGCGGCGGGCAGCATCGTCACCGTGTCGCGCGAGGGCGGCCGGCCGCTGCTCATCGAGCTGCAGGCCCTGGTCGATCGCATGCGCTTTGGCGCGCCGCGGCGCATCGCCCAGGGGCTCGATGCCAATCGCCTCGCCATGCTGCTCGCCGCCGCGAGCCGACATGCGCAGCTGTCCCTGCAGGAGCACGATGTCTTCGTGAACGTCGTAGGCGGCATCGAGATCGCCGAGACCTCATCCGACCTGCCGGTGCTGATCGCGCTCGCCTCGAGCCTGCGCGGGCAGCCGCTGCCGGCCCAGCTCGTCTCTTTCGGCGAGATCGGGCTCACGGGCGAGGTGCGCCCCGTGCCCTATGGCGATGAGCGGCTGCGCGAGGCGCACGCTCAGGGCTTTCGCCTCGCCATCGTGCCGCACGGCAATGCTCCGCGCAGCGCGCCGGCAGGGATGCGGGTGATCGGGGCGACCCGCATCGCCGAAGCGCTGGAGGCGGCGCTCGCGCGCGGCGCCTAGCGGCGGGTCGCCTCAGGCGGCCTGTCCGAGCGGCGGCGCGCGCACCCTGACGGTGCGAATGGCGTTGTCCCCGAGCTGCAGCACCTCGAACTCGTAGTTGCCGACCCGCACCATGGTGCCCTTGTCGGGAATGGTCTCGAGGTGCTCGAGCAGGAGGCCGTTCACGGTCTTCGGTCCCCCGATCGGCAGCTGCCAGCCGAGCGCCCGGTTGAGCGCACGGATGGTGGCGCTGGCATTCACGATGAACACCCCCGGCTGCTCGGGATGCACGTCCTTGTGGGTGATGGTCGCGGGATCCGTGGTGAACTCGCCGACGATCTCCTCGAGGATGTCTTCCAGCGTGACCAGCCCCTCGATGTCGCCGTACTCGTTCACCACGAAGGCGAAGCGTCGCCGGTTGCGCTGGAAGAAGCCAAGCTGCACCGAGAGCGCGGTGGCTTCGGGTACGAAGTACGGCTCGCGGCTCTGCGCGATCTCGATCAGGCGCTCACGCGTCAGCTCCCCGCGCACCAGCTCATTGGCAATGCGCTTCATGTGCAGCAGGCCGATGAGGTTGTCGAGCTCTCCGTCGTACACCGGGAGCCTGGTGTGCGGGGTCTGCCGCAGCTTATCGAGGATGTCCTCCCAGCTCTCGTTCACATCGATGCCCGCGATCTCCTGGCGCGGGATCATGATGTCATTCACCGTGATGCGCCCCAGATCGAGGATCGAGAGCAGCATCTGCCGGTGACGCGCGGGAATCACCGGGGCGGCCTCGCTCACCACCGTGCGCAGCTCCTCGGCGCTCAGCGCCTGGGTGCTCGCGAGCGGCGCACGCCCGGAGCGCAGGAACCACAGGAGCCCTCGCGCGAGCGTATTGGTGAGCCAGAGCGCAGGGCGCGTGACCAGCACCAGCACGCGGTAGACCCGCGCGGCATGCAGCGCCACCCCCTCGGGGTTGGAGGCGGCGTAGATCTTCGGCGCGAGCTCGCAGAACACGATGACGACGATCGTGAGCAGCGCGACAGTGAATGGCACCGCGTAGCGATATCCCGAGCGCTGGGCGAGGATGGTGGCGATCGCGGAGGCGAAGGTGCTGGCGGCGGCGAGGATCACCAGGTTGGCGCCGAGCCAGTCATCGGGCTTCGCCAGCAGCCGCTCGAGGGTCAGGGCGGTTCCCGAGCCCCCCTGGGCACGATGTCGGATGCGGTAGCGGTTGACCGAGAGCATGGCCACCTCGGTGCCCGAGGAGAAGGCCACCACGAGGAGCAGCACGAGCAGCGCGAGCAGCAGCGCAGGTGTCTCAGTGAGGTTCAAGGCGGCATTCCTCAGGACCTGATCTGCCTAAGCATAGAAGATCGAACGCCGCACCCTATAATCGCCCGCTGCTCACACGGATTGACCGCTTGCCATGTTCGAGAACCTGACGGAACGGCTGTCGCGCACCATCGAGAACCTCCGGGGGCGTGGCCGCATCACCGAGGAGAACGTCGCCGAGACGCTGCGCGAGACGCGCGTCGCCCTGCTCGAGGCGGACGTGGCGCTCCCGGTGGTCAAGTCCTTTATCGAGTCGGTCAAGGCCGAGGCGCTCGGCGCGGAGGTGCTCTCGAGCCTCACCCCCGGGCAGGCCTTCATCGGCATCCTGTACCGCCAGCTGGTGCAGCTCATCGGCGGGGGCGAGCGCGGCTTCACGCTGCGCGCGCAGCCCCCGATCGTGGTGCTGCTCGCGGGTCTCCAGGGCGCCGGCAAGACGACGACCGCCGCCAAGCTCGCCCGGCGGCTCATCGAGCGCGACAGAAAGCGCGTGCTGCTCGCGAGCACCGATGTACGCCGTCCGGCCGCGATGCTGCAGCTCGAGCGGCTCGCCGGCCAGGTGCAGGCCGAGTATTTCGCCGCACCGCCCGGTGCCGCACCGGCGCAGATCGCCCGTCTCGCGCTCGAGCGGGCACGCAGCGGCGTCTTCGACGTGCTCATCATCGATACCGCGGGCCGGCTGCACGTCGATGAGGAGCTCATGGCGGAGGTGCGGGAGATCGATGCGGCCGTCGGCGCGTCCGAGCGACTCTTCATCGTCGACGCCATGGCCGGTCAGGACGCGGTGAACGCCGCGCGTGCATTCGCGGCGGCGCTCGAACTGACGGGCATCATCCTCACCAAGGCGGACGGGGATGCGCGCGGCGGTGCGGCGCTCTCGGTGCGGCAGATCACCGGCAAGCCGATCGTATTCCTCGGCGTGGGCGAGAAAACCGAGGCGCTGGAGTCCTTCGATCCCGAACGGATGGCCTCGCGCATCCTCGGCATGGGCGATGTCGTGAGCCTGGTCGAGCAGGTGCATGCCAAGGTCGACCACGCCGAGGCGCAGCGCATCGCGCACAAGGTCGTCAAGGGGAAGGGCTTCGACATGACTGACCTCAAGAGTCAGCTCGAGCAGCTGCAGAAGATGGGCGGTGTCGGTGCGTTCCTGGACAAGCTCCCGGGGACGATGACCAAGAAGGGGTCGGTCTCTCCCGACCAGGGGGATCGGGAGCTGCGCCGGCAGATTGCCATTATCAACTCGATGAC
>JAFAVO010000165.1 GCA_019242385.1 Gammaproteobacteria bacterium
CCGAGCGCGCGGGCGGTGCGTGCCTCGCCGAGCACGCGGATCGCCTGCTCGCCGCCGCCGATCTCGGCGCGGCCGCCCGGGGAGTCGAGGTTGAGCGTGCGCAGCTGCTGATTGACCTGCGCCGCGGTGACGCCGAGCGCCTGCATGCGCGCCGGGTCGAGCTCGGCGCGGATCTCGCGGCTGACCCCGCCGCCGCGCGTCACCTGCGACACGCCCGCCACGGCCAGCAGCCGCTTGCTGACCGTGTTGTCGACGAACCAGGAGAGATACTCGTTGGAGCGCGCGCTCGAGCTCACCCCGTAGGCGACGATCTCGTTGCCGTCGATGTCGATGCGCGTGACGGAGGGCTCCTGGATGCCCTGCGGCAGGTTGACGCGCACCTTGGCGACCGCATCGCGCACGTCGGCGACCGCACGGTCGATCGGTGTGCCGATGTTGAACTGAATGAAGCTGCGCGACTGGCCCTCGATGGCGAGCGAGACGATGTTGTCGATGTTGCCGACACCGGCGACCGCACCCTCGATCTTCTGCATGATCTGGGTCTCGATCTCCTGCGGCGAGGCGCCGGGCTGCGCTACCTGCACCAGCACCACCGGGAAGGCCACATCGGGATTCAGGGTGACCGGCACCCGCATGAAGGACACGGTGCCCATGAAGAGCAGCACCACGAACAGCACGATGGGTGAGACCGGGTGCCGGATCGCCCAGGCGGAGATGTTGCGCACCTGCGGCTCCTCAGGGCGTCGCCGCGACCGCGTTCGCGCCGGCTGCCGAGGGCGCGACGTTCACCATCTCGCCATCGCGCAGGAAGCCGCCTGCGGTCGCAACCACCCGCTCGCTGCCCGTGAGCCCCTCGGCGATGATCACACCGCCGTCGGTGGTGCCCGAGACCCGCACGGCGCGCCGCTCGACCTTGCCTGCGGCACTGACGACGAGTACGTAACTGCCATTGGAGTCCGCCATCACCGCGGTCTGCGGCAACACCGGGCGCTGGGTCTTGTCCACCGTGACGACCGCGCGGGCGAAGGCACCGGGCCGCAGCGCCGGGTCCGGCTGGAGGCGGATGCGAATGTCGCCGAGCCGCGTCTGCGGATCGATGATGGCGCCGAGCAGCCGCACCTGCCCTGGGAATGGGCGGTCGATGCCGGTCAGGTAGACGGTCGCCGGCTGCCCGGTCTTCACCTGCGCCAGGTCCTGCTCGGCGATCTGCCCGCGCATCTCCACCTCACCGCCGCTTTCGAGGCGAAACAGCGGGTCACCGCCCGGATTCGCGATCTGACCCACTTCGGCGTGGCGGGTGAGCACCGTGCCCTCGACCGGCGCCACGATGTGAGTGCGGGCGAGGCGCGCCTGCGCCTCGGCCAGCTGCGCCGCGACCACCTTCACGTTGGCGGCATCGGTCACCGAGGTGGCACGGCGCTTCTCGATGTCTTCGGCCGAGAGCGCACCCGCCGCTGCGACGCCCTCAGCCCGGCGGTATTCGGCCGCGGACAATGCCGCCTGGGCCCGCGCCTGCTCGAGGGTGGCTTCCAGGCGGTGCACCTGCTGGACCAACACGGAGTCATCGATACGGGCCAGCAGCTGGCCGCGTTTGACCAGATCGCCGGGCTCGACGTAGACGGCCACGATGCGGCCCGTGTCGCCCTCATTCGCGATCGGCATGTCGTAGCGTGCGGCGATGGCGCCGGTGAACGTGACGTTCGAGGTGACCGACTGGCGTCCCGGGACGATGACACTCACGAGCGGCACCGCTCCGCGGTCGGCGAGCGCGGCGGGGGGTTTCGTACCGCCGGCGAGCAGTCTCCAGGCCACGAGCGCGATCAGCAGCAGCGCCGCCAGGCCTCCCAGGGTCCATTTCCAGCGGCTCGCGAAGCCGGGATCCTCACGGACGAGCTGCGGGAGCGCCTCGTGCTCCGCCAGAGGCTCCGGGCTACGCTCAAAGGCCCGATCCCGGCCGATCCAGGTGACCGGCTCGCTGCGGCTCTCCGGGGGACTCGGGACATGTTCCGGGCTCGTGCCCACGCTTGTTCCCTCGATCTGGGGCAGCTCAAAGTGCCGCCTTGAAAGGCTTGGGCGGCTCGCCCGGAGTGTAGGACGCCTCCGCTCCGGATCCATCGCCGGAAACGCCAGGCAGACACTGGCAGGCGACAGGCCGAGCCGAAGGGGCAGGAAGACGCGCCGCTCCGTGACGCCGGGGGCGCGCAGTGTACGGCTCCCTACCCGGGATAGCAAAAAAGCCACCTGCGGCAAGTGCTTGAGCGGCTCCTGGGGCTGCATGCATGCTTAGCCGACAAGAACCAATGGAAGCGGGATGAGCATGATCAGCGGCACTCGTATCTCTCTCCAACGCATCGCTGCCGCGGCGTTGGCCCTTGGCGCGCTGCTCCCCTGCGGCCAGCGCGCCGCGGCGACGCCCGCCGAAGTCGACGCCGCCTATCCCAAGGCGTATGCGCTATATGTCGATCTGCACCAGCACCCGGAGCTCTCCTCC
>JAFAVO010000183.1 GCA_019242385.1 Gammaproteobacteria bacterium
ATGAAGATGGTGTCATCACCGGATAGCGTACCGGCCACCTCCGGCCAGGCGGCGCGGTCGATGGCTACCGCGACGCTCTGCGCCGCCCCAATGGTGGTGCGCAAAACGGTAATCGTGGGACCGGCAGGGCGCAGCTGGCGCACGAACTGTGCCAGCGTGCCGAAGTCGCCGTTGGTGCGCGCGACTTCCTCGGCCGGCAGCACGTAGCGGCCGCCGGCTTTCAGCACGCCGAGGTCGCGCAGATCGCGGCTGATGGAGGACTGCGTGACGATGTGGCCGGCGCGCTTGAGCAGGCGCACCAGGTCTTCCTGGCGGCGCACCTGCCCCTCGCGCAGCAGGCGCACGATCGCGCCGCGCCGCTCGAGCTGCTGCGCATCGGTCAGCATGCGCGGGTGTCCCTTGGCATAAACATGCATGGATTGTGCATATTCATGCATGCAGGGTCAAGGCGCCGGTCCAGGCGTCGTGGGGGCGCACTGCGGTCCGCCGCCGGCCCGATCAGCAGAAGCGGCGCGAGCCGGCCGGGCTGGTGAGCAGCAGGTTGCGCTGCGAGGGGGTGGCGAGCAGTTCCGCGAAGCTGACGCGCAGCAGCCGCTCGCCGACGAAGACGTGCGGCTCGAGGCCGCTCGCGGCCAGTAGCTCGGTCAACAGCTGCGACTTCAGTCCCAGGCTCGGCAGACTCCCGGGGTTGTACTCGAGCACCAGGCAGGCGCAGCGCCGCAGCAGCTCGCCTGCGCCGCGCAGCACGAAGTACTCGAAGCCCTCGACATCGACCTTCATGAGCCGGATCGGCCGCGCGCCGAGCCCCGCGCGCTCCCAGAAGGTGCTGAGCGGGTGGACCGGCACGCGTACGATGCCGCCGCTCGCGTTGCCGCTGAGCAGCGTATGGCGGCCGTTGTTACTGCGCTTGTAGCGGTGCAGCTGCGCCGTGCCCGCTGACTCCCCGAGGGCGAAGTTGCACGCCTCGACCGCGGCGCCGTTCGCCTGGAGATTTCTCAGCAGCAGGCGGTAGGTCTCCGGGTCGGGCTCGAACGCGAAGATGCGCGCACCGGGCTCGCCCAGGCGGCTCAGCAGTATGCTGTACCACCCGAGGTTCGCACCGACATCGAGCGCGATCTCACCGGCCTGCAGGCGTACGTTCTCGATCAGGTAGCGGGTGACGGCCGGCTCGTGCACGCCGCGGCGGTAGGCGTGCCGCGTGATCACATCCGCGGCAGGTCCGGTGAAGCACGCATCGAAGGAGGCTGCGCGCGCGCACACGTAGCCGTCGCTGCTTGCCAGCCGCGCCCAGCCGAACTGCAGGGTGCGCAGCACCCGCATGGGCCACGGGTGCTGCACCCGCAGCCGCCGGGTCGTGGTCTTGGGCTGGATCGACGGTGGGTCTGGTGTCATGGCGGCGCGCCGCCGGTAGCCGCGCGTCAGTTGGTCTCGGCAAGGGCGGTGATCTCGTAGGGGCTGCGCAGCGCCTTGTCTACATACACCACGTAGAGTGCCGAGCTGTCTGCGGCCGGGTCGGTCACGGTTACGAACAGCGCGTAACGATGCCGCAGCATCCTGCCGGGGATGCGCACGATGCGCGTCACGGTCGGCGTCAGCAGGTGATCCGGCCCGAGCGCGGCCTCGAGATGCTGGCGTGCCTCCGGCGCGATTCTCGGGTCGGCGGCCGCTAGCGCCCCGGCACCCATGGCGGCGGGGTTGGCGGAGGCACCAGCGCGGGCACAGCAGTGTGGACTCGAGGGGGCGACGACCGCCGCAGCCGCCTGCGACCAGAGCCGCATCATCTCCTCGAATGCCGCGGGTGTTATGTCGTAGGTCTCGACATAGGATGTGGTACCTGCGCCGTGCGGCGTCGGGCACGCCTTGCCCGCGAGCGCCATGTTGAGCGCCTCGCTGCGCTCATAGCGCTGCAGCCGCGCGGCCTCACCACTGCCGGAGAGCTTCAGGCCGTGGCTGCGGTAGCTGCAGACCCCACCCTGCCGGCTCACCGCGCCCTCGCCGAAGTAGAGCGGCGCGGACGACTCGCCGGTTGCCGCCGCGTTCTGCGGGCACACCGTGACGCGCTCATCGGTCGAATGCGCGAACCAGGCACGCACGAAGGCCGGCATGTCCAGGGTCTGCGCCTCGCGGCTGAAGCTCTGGCAGGGGGGCGGTGCAGAGGACTGCCCTGCGCCCGGGGCAGCCGGCGCCACCAGCAGGCTCAACAGCACCACGGTCGCGGTCACAGCGCTCCTACTTGGTGATCGAGTACACCAGATCCGCGCCGTAAGCCTGACCGATCTCGGTGCGGATCGTCCAGTGATCGCCGAGCGTATAGCGCATCTTCAGCGTGTTGAGCTGCTGCGTCAGGCTCACACCGTAACTCACGTACAGACGCGGCGAGAGATAGCGGCCGAGCACGAGCGAGGTCTCATTGGCGATCGGATCGGTCTCGAGTCGTACATCCGGAATGCCGACATGCGAGCCGAGCTGCGCGGCGAGCAGTGCCGCACCCTGCCCGAGTGCGGCAGCGCTGGCGTTCGCCGAGTCGAGCGAGCCGCCCGAGAGGATGAGCGAGGCCACCTGCTGCTGCGGCAGGGGTGGATCCGAGAAGAAGGAGATGTGCGGCTGCGCCAGCGTGCCGCGCACGGTCACGCCCGCGGTCACATCCGGAAACACCTTCTGCGCGACCACATCGACGCCGGGGTTCGTGATGGGACCGCCGGTGAAGATGAGCCGCCCACGCTGGATGTCGAACTGGCGTGCGAACGCCGAATACCGGCCCTCCGCCACGGACAGCTCTCCGGTGCCGCGCGTGATGGGGTCAAAACCGCTGCGCACGGTGACGCTGCCCACCAGCCGGGCGGTGAGCCCCATCGCATCGACATTCACCCGATCACCCAGCACCAGGGTGATGCTGCTCAGCACCTCGAACCGCTCGCGCGCCTCTTCCGGCTCACTGCCGACGATCACCTCATCCGGCGAGGCGCGCACCGCGCCGGTGATGTCCTTCGGCTGGATCCTGGCGAATGGGATCGTGACCTTGCCGCTCACCTCGATCCTGCGGCCGCTCACATCGAAATCGAGATCCGGCGATGCATCGATCTGCGCTTCGGGCAGGTCGGCGACCCGCAGGTTGCTGCCTTCGAGGTGGAACTTGCCGTAGGGCAGGAGCTGACGCCACTCGAGGTGGCCGTTGGCGCTCACCTCGCCCTTGCCGGCCTGCGCGCTGCCCTTGAAGTCGACGCCGCCCTCGGAGAGCTGCGCCTGCATCGCCAGCTGGCGCAGGCTGAGGTTGATCTGGTAGACATCGAGCTCGCCCTCGCTCACTTTCACCATCCCGCTGAGCCGTGGCGATCCGGCGGTGCCGGCGAAGCGCACGTCGGCGCCGAGCTGGCCCACGGCGCGGTCGATGTCGGGCACATAAAGCGTCACGAGGCTGGCCTCGGCAGTCTGCGCATGCAGCTCACCGCTCAGGGGCATGTCCTGCCAGGTATCCGCAGTGCGTTGCAATTCGAGCGTCGCGTGAATCGTGCCGACCGCGCCATCGCCCAGATCGACGCGCGCCGTAATCAGCTCCGGCGTGGCGGACAGTTGCACGGTGCCGGAGCCGACCCGGGTGTGCTCGACCTTGTGACTCACGAGCTTGTGCAGGATCTCGGCGTTGGCAAGCTGCGCGCTCAGGGTTCCCTGCACCGCTTTACTGGCCCCACCGATGACCTGCGCGT
>JAFAVO010000288.1 GCA_019242385.1 Gammaproteobacteria bacterium
GCGCTACATCCCCGACATCGTGCAGACCGGCGACTCGCGCGTGCTGCTGGTCGATGGGGAGCCGGTTCCATACGCGCTCGCGCGCATGCCCTCGGGCGAGGATCACCGTGGCAACCTGGCGGCCGGTGCCCGCGGCGTCGCCCGGCCACTGAATGAGCGTGACCGCTGGCTCGCGGGTCAGATCGGACCCTCGCTCGCCGCCGCGGGCATGCTGTTCGTCGGGCTCGATGTGATCGGTGGCTTCGTCACCGAGATCAACGTGACGAGCCCGACCGGCATCCGCGAGATCGACAAGCAGTGCGGCACCTCGATCGGGGATCAGCTCATGGCCGTGATCGAGCGGCGCCTGGCCGCCGCGCCGCGCGCGCAGCGCACCGGCGGGGGCGGACCCCCCGCCGCCGGCACACCCGGCTGACCGGAGCGGGGCCGATGACTCGCCGGGCACTCATGCTGCGGGAGGGCAAGGCGCCCGTTTGGGAGCGGCTGCTCACCATGCTGTTTCTGGCCGCCCTGTTCCACGGCCTCATCATCCTCGGCCTGACGTTCAATGCGGCCGCCAGCGACCGGGACAGCGCCCCGGGGCTCGAGGTGCTGCTGGTGTCCGATGAGGTCCCCGAGGCCGAGCAGAATCCGACCGCGACCTATCTCGCACAGCGTACCCAGACCGGCTCCGGTAACACGAAAAAGCCGGTGAAGCCGCACAATCGGGCCACCACGCTGCCGGCGGTCCATCACCGCGGCGCCACCGAAGGAAACTCGCTCGCCTCGAGCGGCGATCAGTCCGGCAATGCGGAGGAGCGCGTCCTCACGACCACCGGCTGGAGCACGCGGGTGCACTACCTGGCAGATCTGGGCACCAGTGGCTCGATGCTCGATCGGCCGCTGCTGCTCGATGCGCCCCAGACCGCGCAGCCGGGGCCCGAGGACGATCCAGGCCCCGCAGAGCTGCGTGGGCCGAATCGGGACGAGCTCTGGATCACCCCCGACACGCGCATGGCAGTACTCGCACCTTACCTCGATGCCTGGAGGCGCAAGGTCGAGCGCATCGGGACGCTGAATTTTCCGGCGGTGGCCCGCACGACCAGCGCCGGCGCCAGCCCGCTCGTGTCGGTGGCCATCGCTGCGGATGGCAGGGTGGAGTCGGCACTGATCCGGCGCAGCAGCGGCGACCCGGAGCTCGACCAGGCGGCGCTCGCCACGCTGAAGCTGGCCAGTCCCTTCGATCCGTTCCCGCCTGATCTGGCCGCACACTACCGCGTGTTGCACTTTGCCTACGAATGGCAGTTCACCGGTGGCCGTGTGGCGCGCGGGGCGGTGTCAACGCTTCCTTGAGAGTGCGGCCCTGCATGCCCATACTGGAGCCATGGCCGGCAAGCACACTTCCGTGACCGGCTCGGCGACGCCGGCTCCGCCGCGATTTGCCGATGCCCAGGGCGGCAGTCTCACCAATCACCTCCTGATCGCGATGCCCCAGCTGCTCGATCCGAACTTCGCCCAAACCGTGGCGATCATCTGCGAGCACACCGACAAGGGCGCACTCGGCATCGTGCTCAACAAGCCCCTGCCGATGAAACTCTTGGACGTGCTCTCGCAGATGAAGCTCGAGCCGACCTCCGCAGACATCGCGGGCCAGCCGGTGCTGCGCGGCGGCCCCGTGCATACCGACCGTGGCTTCGTGCTGCATCGTCCCGGCGGTCAGTGGGATCACACACACCGCGTGTCGGACACGATCCAGGTCACGACCTCGCGCGATGTGCTCGCCGCCATGGCACGCGGCGAGGGACCGTCCGATGCCTTCATCGCCCTCGGCTACGCCGGCTGGGAATCCGGACAGCTCGAGCGCGAGATGAAGGAGAACGCCTGGGCCTCGATGCCGGTCGATCCGCGCGTGGTGTTCGAGCTGCCGTTCGAGGACCGGTGGGCCGGTGCCTGGCGGCTGATGGGCATCGATGTCGAGCGGCTCAGCACCGAGGCCGGGCATGCCTAGCGCACCCCACAAAAACCACCCCAAGAAATTGCGCTTACCGCGCTCGGCGAGCGCTCGGGGATCAGCAAGACGCGCAATTTCTCGGGGACCCCGGTCAATTGCGCTCGCCATTCCCGGCGAGCGAACACCGCGCGGGGCATGACGCGCCCCGAGACCGTCCTCGCCTTCGACTTCGGACTCAAACGTATCGGCATCGCCTGTGGCGACACCCTGACGCGGCAGGGCACGCCGCGTCCGGCTGCGCTCGTGCACGGCAGCGGCCCGGACTGGGACGCCATTGCGCGCGAGGTGCGCGCGCTCACCCCGGCAGTGCTGGTGGTAGGCGCGCCGTATAATGCCGACGGCAGCGAGGGCACGCTGCTCGCTGCAGCGCGGCGCTTCGCCGGCGAGCTCGAACACCGCTTTGCCCTTCCTGTGCGGCTGGTCGATGAGCGCTTCTCCTCGCTCGAGGCGAACGAGGCGCTCAAGAGGCGCCGCGCGAGCGGCGAGCGGCGGCGCCGCGTCGAGCGTGCGGACATCGACAGCGCGGCGGCGGCAGTCATCCTCGAGCGCTGGTTTCACGGTGAGGGCGAAGGAACATGAAGCGATGACCGAGCAGCTGCGTACCGATGGATCGCTTCGCCACCTGCTCACCCTCGAGACGCTGACGCGCAGCCATATCGAGCGGCTGCTCGAGCGCGCCCAGACCTTCGTACGCCCCCTCGGGCAGCGGCCGCCCCGGAGCCGCGCACTCGAGGGTGCGACCGTTGCCAATCTCTTCACCGAGCCCTCGACCCGCACCCGCGTGAGCTTCGAGCTCGCGGCCAAGCGCCTCGGCGCGACGGTGGTGCAACTCGAGGTGCAGCTGTCCTCGCGGGCGAAGGGCGAGAGCATGCTCGACACGGTGTATACGCTGCAGGCGCTGCACGTCGATGCGCTCGTGATCCGCGACGCGGAGGTCGGCGTCCCGGGCCTGGTAGCGGCGCACGTCGCTCCCCACGTGAGCGTGCTCTCCGGCGGTGAGGCGCACGTGTCGCACCCGACCCAGGGGCTGCTCGATGCGCTCACCGTCTACCAGCGTAAGCAGCGCTTCGCGGGGCTGGCGGTCGCCATCGTCGGCGACATCCGCCACTCGCGCGTGGCGCGCTCCGCCTTCCACGCCTTCTCCAAGCTCGGTGTGACCGACCTGCGGATCGCGGCGCCCACAGCCCTGATGCCCGAGCGCGCCGAGTTTGCCGGCTGCACCCGCCACACCCAGCTCGAGGAGGCCCTCGGCGGGGCCGATGTGGTGATGATGCTGCGCATCCAGAGAGAGCGCATGAACGAGGCCGATCTGCCGCAGGGGGAGCGCTACTTCGCCGCCTGGGGCCTGACGCGCGAGCGCCTCGCGCTCGCCCGCGGCGACGCCATCGTCATGCACCCGCAGCCCATGAACCGGGGTATCGAGATTGCTTCCGACGTGGCCGACGGCCCGCAGTCGGTGATCCGCGATCAGGTGCGTAACGGTGTCGCGGTGCGCATGGCGGTGCTGGCGGAAGTGCTGGCCGCCGGACCGGCGTGAGCTCCACCCGCGGCACCATCTTCCTCGAGCAGGGGCGGGTGCTCTCCCACCTGGCGTACGACGGCGAGCAGTTCGTGCTGCGCCTCGCGGCGCCGAAGTGCGCGGCGCACGCCGAGCCGGGCAGCTTCGTCCACCTGACCTGCGACCCCGCGATCCCCATGCGCCGCCCGCTCTCGATCATGCGCGCGCACCCGGCCGAGGGCTGGATCGAGCTCCTCTACAAGGTGGTCGGGTCCGGGCTGCAGGCGCTCGCCGCGCGCAAGCCGGGGGAAGAGCTCAGCGTCCTCGGCCCGATCGGCCGCCCGTTCGTTGCCCACCCCGAGCGCCCGCGCACCCTCTTGCTCGGCGGCGGCGTCGGCATTCCGCCGATGGTGTTTCTCGCCGAGCGGCTGAGCCTGCGCAACCGCGACGCAGCCAGTGGCGGCGCGCAGAGCGGGCCGGTGTGGAAGCCGCTCGTGCTCATGGGCTCGGAGGTGCCCTTCCCCTTTCGCACCCGTCCCTCGAAGATCATCCTGCCGGGCATCCCGGCCGGCACGCTCGCCTGCATGCCGCTCCTCGAGGAATGGGGCGTACCCAGCCGCCTCGCGAGCTGCAGCGACTTCCCCGGTTGCTTCGCTGGATTCGTCACCGAGCTCGCGGACGCCTGGCTCGCCTCGCTCGGCGATGCCGAGCTCGCCGAGGTCGAGATCTTCTCTTGTGGACCGACGCCGATGCTGAAGGCGAGCACGGCACTCGCGCGCCGCTACGGGGTGCCCTGCCAGGTCTCGCTCGAGGAGTTCATGGCCTGCGCGGTCGGCGGCTGCGCCGGGTGCACGGTACAGGTGCGCACACCGGGGGGTCCGGCCATGAAGCGGGTGTGCGTCGATGGGCCGGTGTTCGACGCGTACAGCGTTTTCTAACGTGCACGCACGCACCGTTGCGGTGCTGGCGGCGAGCCTGCTCGCCGCGGCAGGCTGCGCGCGCAAGGCAGCTCCGCCTGCTGCGCCTGCTTCCTCACCGAGACCTCTCACCAGCTGGCCGGAGGGGCGTACCCCGCCACTGAAGATCACCGACACTCTGGTGCTGGCGATCCCGCTGCAGTACCAGCGCTCCGCGATTGCAGATGGGCACGCGCCGCGCTCCCCGTTCGCGGGCGTCGGCGGACGCACGGAAGCCCAGTTCGATTTCTTTCTGCCGGATTTCACCGGCTACACGCTGCAGAACTACCGCAACGAGCGCGACCCGAACAAGGTCGAGGTCGTGTACCTGCACGCCGGCGATCCGCACGAAGCCGACCCCGGTGCACCGGGGGAGTGGCCGCCGAACATGCTCGAGCGGCTGCTCCAGGAGCAGCTCGACCGGCACGATTACCAGAAGATGCACCGGCTGCGGTGCTATCGCGGGCGCATTCTCACCGACCGGCTCGCCTGCTTCGGCGAGCGTGATGCGCGGGCGCACGAGGACATCCTGCTGTGGGTCCCGATGAGCTCGACGCCGACCGCGGAAGAGTTTCCGATGATCAAGGCCAACTACTTCTCACGCCGCCACGGCGGGGTACGCATCGCCTGGCGCACCGCAGCCGGCAACCTCCCGCAATGGCGCGAGATCGATGCGCAGATCTGGCAGTTCATCGAGGACTGGAGTGTCCCGCAGGGACCGGTCAGCCGAAATTGATCTTGGCTTCGAGGTTGGCGCGCGAGTCGGCGTTGGCGAGCGCTTCCTCGAGGCCGATGCTGCCGCGCTTGAAGAGCTCGTGCAGCGAGCTGTCGAAGCTCTGGATGCTCTTGTCGCTGGAGTGGTTGATGGCTTCCTTGATCGACACCACGTCGCCCTTCTTGATGAGCGTGGCGATGTGCGGGGTGTTGATCATGATCTCGACCGCCGCCACCCGGCGATTGTCCTTACCCATGACCAGGCGCTGCGCCATGATGGCGCGCAGGTACTGCGACAGATCGAGGAAGATCTGATTGTGCTGCTCGCGCGGGAACATGTTGATGATGCGGTCGAGCGACTCGGCGCAGTTGTTGGCGTGCAAGGTGGCGAGCACCAGGTGGCCGGTGCCGGCCAGGTTGATGGCGGCCTCCATGCCCTCCTTGTCGCGGATCTCGCCGATCAAGATCACATCGGGCGCGGCGCGCACTACCCCGCGCAAGGCGCGCGCGTAGCTCTTGGTGTCCAGGCCCACCTCGCGCTGGTTGACGATCGAGCGCTTGTTGGTGTGCAGGAACTCGATCGGGTCCTCGATGGTGACGATGTGGTCGGAGGCGTTCTCGTTGCGGTAATTGATCATCGCCGCGAGCGTGGTCGACTTGCCCGAGCCGGTCGCGCCCACCATCAGCAGCAGGCCGCGCTTGAGCAGCGTCAGCTCGCTCACCACCTGCGGCAGCCCGAGCGAGTCGATGCGCGGCATGTCGGCGGTGATATAGCGCATCACCATGGCCGGGAAGCTGCGCTGCATGAAGACGTTCACCCGGAAGCGCCCGAGCCCGGGCTCGGACACCGCGAAATCGAGCTCCCACTCGTTGACGAAGTGCTCGCGCTGCTCGGGTGACATGATGGCGAAGGCGGTCTGGCGCACCGTCTCGGGACTCAGCACCTGCTTGTTGACCGGCAGGATCTGCCCTTCGATCTTGATCTTGATGGGCGCGTTGGAGGTGAAGAACAGGTCCGAGGCCTTCTTCTCCACCATCAGCTTGAACAGCGGTTTGGTGTTGAGCGTCGGGTGACGCGCGCTGCTCACCGCGTCCGGCAGCAACGCCGGATTCGGACCGGTGGCTTCCAGGTCCTGGCGCCCCTTCATCTCTTGTGCCGGCTTCACAAAGTTCGGCCTTGCTCTTCCTCGACTATCTTGAGCACGCCGCCGTCGTCGATGTTCTTCGCCTCGCGCTTGCTGTCGAGCTTGATGCGCAGCCGCAGCTCGTTCTTGGAGTCCGCGTTGCGCAGCGCATCCTCGTAGGAGATGAAGCCGGTCTCGTACAGCTCGAACAAGGCCTGGTCGAAGGTTTTCATTCCGAGCCGCGTCGAGCGCGACATGACTTCCTTGATCTTGGCCACCTCGCCCTTGAAGATCAGGTCCTGGATCAAGGGCGATGCGAGCATGATCTCCATGGCCGCGATGCGTCCGGCGCCCGACTCGCGCGGGATCAGCCGCTGCGAGATGAGCGCGCGGATGTTCAGCGACAGGTCCATGAGCAGCTGATCGCGACGCTCATCCGGGAAGAAGTTGATGATGCGGTCGAGCGCCTGGTTGGCGCTGTTGGCGTGCAGGGTGGCGAGCACCAGGTGGCCGGTCTCGGAGAACTGGATGCCGTACTCCATGGTGTCGCGGTCGCGGATCTCACCGATCAGGATGACATCGGGCGCCTGGCGCAAGGTGTTCTTGAGCGCCGCCGCCCAGGAATCGGTGTCGACGCCGACCTCACGGTGGGTGATCACGCAGCCCTTGTGGGTGTGCACATACTCGACCGGGTCTTCGATGGTGACGATGTGCCCGCGGGTCTTCTCGTTGCGGTAGCCCACCATGGCGGCGAGCGTCGTCGACTTACCCGAGCCGGTACCGCCCACGATGATCACCAGTCCGCGCTTGGCGAGCACCACCTCCTTGAGGATGGGCGGCAGCTCGAGCTCCTCGAAGGTGGGAATCTTGGCGTTGATCAGGCGGATGACGCAGCCGATCGCCGCCTGCTGCACGAAGGCGCTGACGCGGAAACGGCCGATGCCCGGGGGTGCGATGGCGAAGTTGCACTCCTTGGTGGCGTCGAACTCCTTGGTCTGGCGATCGTTCATGATCGCGCGCACCAGGATCGCCGACTGCTCGCCGGTGAGGGCGCGCTCCGATTGCGGCCGGATCTCGCCGTCGATCTTGATCGCCGGCGGAAACCCGGCGGTGATGAACAGGTCCGACGCCTTCTTCTCGGTGACCCGCCGCAGCAGGTCCTGCATCAGCTTGATGGCCTGGTCACGGTCCATGGTGTCGCCCCTGCGTCGCTTCCACTAGGCCTCCATTCCCCCGTTCAATGTACGCGGTTCGCGTCTGCGCGAACCGCGTTGATACTGCACGCAGTGCATCACAACTGGTCCTTGTTCTGCGCCTTGTAGCGCGCCTCTTCCTTGCTGACGTGGCCCTTGCTCACCAGCTCCGCGAGGCACTGGTCGAGGGTCTGCATGCCCTGGGCGCCGCCGGTCTGGATCGAGGAGTACATCTGCGCGATCTTGCCCTCGCGGATCAGGTTACGGATCGCCGGGGTGCCGATCATGATCTCGTGCGCCGCCACGCGGCCGCCGCCGTTCTTCTTCAGCAGGGTCTGGGAGATCACCGCGCGCAGCGACTCGGACAGCATCGAGCGCACCATGTCCTTCTCCTCGCCCGGGAACACATCGACGATGCGGTCGATGGTCTTGGCGGCCGAAGAGGTGTGCAGGGTGCCGAACACCAGGTGGCCGGTCTCGGCGGCCGTGAGCGCCAGGCGGATGGTTTCCAGATCGCGCATTTCGCCGACCAGGATGACATCCGGGTCCTCGCGCAGCGCCGAGCGCAGCGCCTCGGAGAAGCCGAGCGTGTCGCGATGTACCTCGCGCTGGTTCACCAGGCAGCGCTTGGACTCGTGCACGAACTCGATCGGATCCTCGATGGTGATGATGTGGTCCGGGCGGTTGTCGTTGCAGTGATTGACCATGCCGGCGAGGGTCGTGGACTTGCCGGAACCGGTGGGGCCGGTGACCAGCACCAGGCCGCGCGGCAGCATGCACAGGTCGCGGAAGATCTTGGGCGCGCTCAGGTCATCGAGCGACAGGATGGTCGAGGGAATGTTGCGGAACACCGCGCCCGCGCCGCGGTTCTGATTGAAGGCGTTGACGCGGAAGCGCGCCAGTTTCGGGATCTCGAAGGAGAAGTCCGTCTCGAAGAACTCCTCATAGGCCTTGCGCTGCTTGTCGTTCATGATGTCGTACACCATGGAGTGCACTTCCTTGTGCGACAGCGCCGGCATGTTGATGCGCTTCATGTCGCCGTCGACCCTGATCATCGGCGGCACACCCGAGGACAGATGCAGGTCCGAGGCATTGTTCTTGACGGCGAATGCCAGGAGTTGCGCGATATCGACGGCCATTGATGCTCCGGGAAGTAAGCACGAGCGCAGGAAGAGCGCGGGCCAAGCCTGCGCCACAAGCGCTTCGGCAGTATAGCGGAGGGGTTATACGTCCAATATGTTAATGAGTCCGCAGAATTTGCCCGCCGTGCTGCGCGAGGTGGGCCGACGCATCGCGCGGGCGGCAGCCGCGGCCGGCCGTAATGCGCAGTCGGTCACACTCCTCGCGGTCGGCAAGGGCCAGCCGGTGGAACTGCTCGCCGCGGCGGCCGACTGCGGGGTGACCGATTTCGGCGAGAACTATCTGCAGGAGGCGCTGGCGAAGGTTGCGGCACTGCAGAACCGTGCGCTCACCTGGCACTTCATCGGCCGCATCCAGGCCAACAAGACCCGCCCCATCGCGGACACCTTCACCTGGGTGCATACCCTCGACCGGCTGAAGGTGGCCGAGCGGCTCGCCGCACAGCGGCCGTTCCATGCGCCGCCGCTCAATGTCTGCCTGCAGGTCAACATCGCCGGCGAAGTGAGCAAGGGCGGCGTCGCGCCGGGCGAGCTGCCCGCGCTCGCCGCCGCGGTGGCGCAGCTGTCGCGTCTGACGCTGCGCGGACTCATGTGCATTCCGCCGGAGGAGAGCGAGCCGGCGCGCCAGCGCACCTGGTTTGCGCGGCTGCGGGTCCTGAGGGATGAGCTCAACGCCGCCGGACACCGCCTCGACACGCTCTCGATGGGCATGAGCGCAGACTTCGAGTCGGCTATCCAGGAAGGCGCGACCATCATCCGCCTCGGCACGGTCCTGTTTGGTGCGCGGCCGCCGTAGCCTACAATCGCCCGGCAATGACCGACGCGCGGCTATGCATTCTCGGAGCCGGCAACATGGGCCGGGCGCTCATCGGCGGGCTGTTGCGCGCGGGCACGCCGCCGGCGCACCTCAGCGTCGGTGAGAGCGACGCAGCCGCGCGCGCCGCGGTACTGCGCGATTTCGCCGTGGCTGCCACGGACGATAATCGCACTGCGGTCGAGCGCGCCTCGATCGTCGTGCTGGCGGTGAAGCCGCAGGATGCCGCCGCGGTGCTGCAGCCACTCGCTCCGGTATTCGCCGCGGCGCCGCCGCTGCTGATCTCGGTCGCCGCGGGCGTACGCATCGCCTCGCTCGAATCCTGGTGTGGCCCGGGAGTAGCGGTCATGCGCGCCATGCCTAACCGCCCGGCGCGCATCGGTGCCGGCGCCACCGGACTGTATGCACCGGCCGGTATCGATGACGCGCGGCGCGCGCAAGCCGAGCGGGTGCTGCAGGGGCTCGGCGAAGTGTTCTGGGTGCAGGCGGAAGAGTTGCTCGACGTGGTCACTGCGCTCTCCGGCAGCGGACCGGCGTATTTTTTCCTGCTCGCCGAGCTCATGGCCGAGGCGGGCGCGCAACTTGGGCTCGAGAGCGCCGTGGCGCAGCGGCTCGCAGCCGCAACGCTTTACGGCTCGGGCCTGCTGGTGCGCAGTGGCGAGGGCGATCTCGCCCGGCTGCGCCAGGAGATAACTTCCGCGGGCGGCACGACCGAGGCGGCGTTGCGCGTGCTCGAGGCGGCCGATCTGCGCGCCACGGTGCGCGCCGCGTTGAGCGCCGCAGCACAGCGCGGGCGCGAGCTCGCCGCGCTGCGCACGAGCTGAGCCAGGCCCCGCGCACGGCATGGGCGCCGCGTTCACCTTCATCGTCGAGACGCTGCTGTCGCTGGCGCTGTTCGTGGTGCTGGCACGGCTGTTGCTGCAGTGGACCCGCGCCGATTTCCGCAACCCGCTCTGTCAGGCGGTGGTGCGCATCACCAATCCACTGATTTTGCCTTTGCGGCGCGTGCTGCCGCCGATGGGCAAAGTCGACACGGCTTCGGTCGTGGCGGTGCTGCTGGTGGCAACGGTGGACGTGGCATGCATCTTCGCCCTGCACGGCATCGGCATGCCCGGGCCGCTCGCCTGGATACGCCTGGTACTGACCGAGATCGCGCGCACGCTGCTGTGGACCTACCTGTATGCGATCTTCCTCTACGCACTCCTCGGTCTCATCGCGCCGGGGGGCTATTCGCCGCTGCAGTCGGTGCTGACAACGCTCTGCGAGCCGGTGCTGCGGCCGATCCGGCGGCTGATACCAGCGGTCGCGGGGCTGGACCTCTCGCCCATGTGGGCCATCATCCTCATCTACGCCATCCTGATCATCATTCGCGCGGTGTAACACTGGCGCTGACGGAACACGTGCTTAGCGCCGACTTCGCACCGAGAATCGCAGCATCCCGCGTGCATGCCCGACGTCGGGCTTGGGCGGCGCGGCGGCCCGGTGTGGCGCGCCGGTACCAGAGGCTGCGCTCGAAACCCTGAAAAAAAGGCACTTTCGCGACAGCGCCTGCGGAAAAAACCGCTTGCCAAAGAGCACGCATGTGCTATTTTCCGCGCCGATTCTCATCACGCGCGTGTACTCGCACCGCGTCTCGCAACGATAATTATCCTGAGGAGTAGCGCAATATGGCGAAAAAGGGTGGCGCACCGACCAAGTCGGAAGTTCTCGCACACATCTGCAAAGACACGGGTCTGTCCCGCAAGCAAGTCGGGAGCGTCTTCGACTCGCTCGGCAACGTGATCAAGAAGAGCTTGCGTGGAAGCGGCCTGTTCACTCTGCCCGGCCTGCTGAAGATGAAGGTCGTCAAGAAGGCGGCTACCAAGGCCCGCG
>JAFAVO010000107.1 GCA_019242385.1 Gammaproteobacteria bacterium
TCCAGGAAGATGCCGTTGGCATTCGCCTGCGGGACGTCATCGGCGTGGACAACATGATGTGGGGTTCGGACTATCCTCACAGCGAGTCGACGTTTCCGCAATCGCGGAAGATCTTGGCGGAGATCCTGGCCGGAGTGCCAGATGACGAACAGGCCAAGATCATCGGCGCCAACACCGCCCGCGTGTACAAGTTTGATATGGCGAGACTGACCATCCCTGCCTGAAGTCGATCAATCGCCCGCGATTCCCATGAGTTTTTGGCATAGTGACACCAACCGCACTGACTGGGAGGGGCGTAATGGACAATGCATCGGACCACTACGCCCGAACCGACGCGGGCGATGCAATGGCAGATCGCATTCTCGCCGCCCTGCGTGCCGCGAACGGTGATGCGCCCGTCACGCCAAAGGCGCTGGAGCCCTTGGATCACTTCAATGCCCGTGGCGCGGCGGCCACGGCGATGCTTGCCACACTGTTGGATGCCCATCCCGGCGAGGAGGTCCTCGATATCGGCAGCGGGATCGGCGGTCCCGCACGCTGGATTGCCGTCCGCCACGGCTGCAGGGTGACCGGTGTGGATATAACTCCCGCCTTCTGCGCGGCGGCGCGCAAACTCAACGTTGCCTGTGGGCTGATGAAGCAGGTCACGATCATTGATGGGGACGCTACTGCGCTTCCGCTGCCGGACAAGAGTTTCGACCGGGCCTACTCGCACGGAGTTATTATGAGCATCGCGGAGAAGTCGAAGTTTTTTCGCGAGGCATTCCGTGTCCTGAAGCCTGGCGGCCGCCTGGTGCTGTTCCAGCACAACGCAGGACCGAACGGGCCGCCCGACTTCCCGCTTCCTTGGGCGTCATCGGCCGAGCATAGCTTTCTCGCGCCAGATGGGGAGACACGGCGGGACCTGGTCGCGGCAGGTTTCGAGGTTCAATCGTTCGTGGATGTTATACCAGTCGCCCCGACCACTGACTCGAACGTGAATGGGTGGGACGCGGGGCAGTGTGATTCGCCGTTCCTGAGGAATGGAGGGGACGGAGATGACGATCGCGATCACCCGGTTGGATCTGGCGGCGGCTGATCTGCGTGCGGCGGCGGCGCGGACGCAGGACGCCAAGGCGTCTCGCCGGATGCTGGCAATTGCGCTGTTGCTGGAAGGCTGGTCGCGTGAGGCTGCGGCGGAAGTGTGCGCGATGGATCGCCAGACGCTGCGTGACTGGGTGCATCGCTACAATGCTTTGGGGCTGGCCGGATTGTACAATCAGGAGCGCCGCAACGGCCCGCTGGCGCGACTGTCGAGTGAACAGCAGGCCAAGGTGGCAGATTGGGTGGAGCAGGGTGCTGATCTGGCGCGCGACGGAGTGGTGCGCTGGCGTTGTGCCGACCTGCAGCAGCGGATCAGGCGGGAGTTTGCTGTCGAACTGCACGAGCGCACGGTGGGCAAGCTGTTGCGCAAGCTGTCGTTCCGCCGGCTGTCGGTGCGACCACAGCATCCGCAGAGCCAACCCGAGGAGCAGGCGGCTTTCAAAGTCGGTTTGCTGATCTCGTGACCGCCGCTCTGCCGGCCGAGGCAGCAGGCAAGCCGATCGAGGTGTGGTTCACCGACGAGGCACGCATCGGTCAACAGGGGACGGTCACCCGCGTGTGGGCCAAGCGCGGCTCTCGTCCGCGAGCCCCGCGCGACCGTCGTTATGAGTGGGCCTATCTGTTCGGCGCCTTCTGCCCAGAGCGCAGCACAGGTGCGGCGGTCATCATGCCAGAGGTCAACATCGAGGCGATGAACCAGCACTTGGCGGAAATCAGCCGCCGCGTCTCGCCAGGCGCCATCGCTGCGTTGGTGTTGGACGGTGCCGGCTGGCACACCTCGCCGCGGCTTCAGGTATCGGACAACATCATCCTGCTGCCCCTGCCCGCCTACGCGCCTGAGCTGAACCCGATGGAGAACGTCTGGGAATACCTCCGTGCCAACTTCCTCAGCCACCAAGTCTGGGAGGCTTATGAGGCAATCCTCGACGCCTGCCAGAGCGCCTGGAACACCCTCATGCAAATGCCCGGCCGCGTCGCATCTATCACCAGGCGCCCCTGGGCTAGATATGTCACCGGATGAGGCGGTTGGTATAAATGCCGGAGAAAGTTCCTAGTGGAGTCTGACGTTTGAGCCCGATTTGGGATCCGGCGCGATGCGATGGCGGCCATGGTTACCGCCCGCGCCTCATCGTCCAGCCGGCTGGTGAGCGTCGCGAGCAGCCGATTGACCTTGATCCAGAACTGGACCCGAAGACACGCGTGGCAAAGAAAGCCCCCGCCTGGTCTTGGCTCAACGGGCGGCCGCCGAGGCTGGACCAGGGCGCCTCACCCGCAAAGAACCTTCGGTGTCCCGCTTTC
>JAFAVO010000174.1 GCA_019242385.1 Gammaproteobacteria bacterium
GCTGCCGACCTCAAGCACGCGGCTGCAGCCGGCGAGCTCCTCGAGGAGGACGGCGAGGATCGGGGCCTTGTTGCGCTCGCACGCGTCCGACTCGGTGAGCATGGGACGATTCGACGACATATGAATATGTTGATACGCGAGAATCAACATGTTGAGGGTCTGCACGAGTCTGCGACAATGCCCGCATGCAAGCCATAGATGCCCTGTTGAGCCGCCGCTCGGCGCGCACGCTGACTGACCCCGCGCCGGATGCCGGAGCGCTCGAGCTGATGTTCTCCGCCGCCGCGCGGGCGCCGGATCACGGCCGCCTGCGGCCCTGGCGTTTCGTGGTGGTGCGCGGCGCCGCGCGGGAGCGCTTCGGGGCGCTGCTGGCCGATCAGCTGCGCCGTTCTCACCCGCAGACACCGCCGGAGTCGCTCGAGCGGGAGCGGCTCAAGGCATTCCGTGCGCCGCTCATCATCGTGGTGGCCGCCCACTGCGAGGCGGGGGTGAAGATACCGGTGATCGAGCAGACGCTGGCCGCCGCTGCAGCCGCCCACGCGCTGATGCTCGCGGCCTTCGCGCTCGGGTTCAACGCGATGTGGAAGACCGGCGCCGCCGCCTACGATGCCGTGGTCAAGCAGGCGCTCGGCCTCGCGGCGGAGGATGCCATCGTCGGGTTCCTGTACCTGGGAACCGAGAGTGGCGAGCGCGCCGCCATGGCACGCAGCGAGTGGCGCGACCGCGTGCGGGAGCTCCCCGCCGGCAGCTGAGGGCGCCGCGCGCCCGCCTGCAGCTGCAGCGCGTCTAGCCGTTCACCGCAGCGCGCGGCCCTCCCGTATCATTGCGCGCCCCCTGGGTATTGAACCTTCAAGGATGCTATGAGATCCGTGTGGATTACTGCGCTCGTGGCCCTCGTGGCCTGCGCGAGCAAGCCCCCCGAGGAGAGACCCGTGCCCGCCAGCACCTCCGTGACGAGCGACCCTGCGGCCGACCCGGCGCCGGCGCCCCAGGCGCCGCAGGCAGCCAAGGCGCAGATCGGTGACTTCGGGCTCGACCTCACCGCCATCGACGCCTCGGTGAAGCCGGGCGATGACTTTTTCGCCTACGCGAATGGGGCCTGGTACGAGCGGTTCGCCATCCCGGCGGACAAGTCGAGCTTTGGCCCCTTCGACCGCCTCGATGAGCTCTCGAAGGAGCGCGTTCGCGGCATCATCGAGAAAGCCGCCGCGGCGCACGCGCCCACCGGCACGCCCGAGCAGCAGATCGGCGACTACTACGCCGCTTACCTCGATGAGACGGCGATCGAGGCCGCGGGACTCGCGCCCGCGCAGGCCGACCTCGAGCGCATCGCGGCGGCCCGCAGCCGCGAGGACATCGCGCATCTTTTCGGCGAGCCGGGATTCGCCACGCTCTTCGATGTGCAGCTGCCGCCGGACTTCAAGAACCCGGACCGCTACAGCGTCTTCATCAGCGAGTCGACGCTCGGTCTGCCCGATCGCGACTACTACCTGAAGGACGACCCGGCGCTCAAGGAGCTGCGCGCCAAATACCTCGCTTACATCGAGCAGATGCTCACCCTCGGCGGGGTGCCCGGGGGCGCGGCGAAGGCGCGCGATATCCTGGCCTTCGAGACCGAGGCCGCCAAGGTGCAATGGCCGCTCGAGAAGCGCCGCGACGTGGATGCGATCTACAACCCGCGCAGCAAGGGTCAGCTGCTCGCTTACGCGCCGGGCTTCCCCTGGCAGCGCTTCCTCGAGGCCCAGCAGCTCGGCTCGCGCGAGCAGCTGGTGCTCGGTGAGCTCACCGCGATCCGCGGCCTCGCGGAGCTCTTCGGGCGCACCAGCGTGGCGACGCTCCAGGACTTTCTCACTTTTCATTACCTCAGCAGCCACGCGCCGTACCTGCCGAGGCGCTTCGATGAGGCGCGCTTCGCCTTCTACGGCCAGGCGATGCGTGGACAGCCGCAGCAGCGCGAGCGCTGGAAGCGTGCCGTCGATGCGGTCGATGACTCCCTCGGCGAGGCGGTCGGCAAGCTCTACGTGGCGGAGTACTTCCCGCCCGAGTCGAAGGCGAAAATGCAGCAGCTGGTCGGCGACCTCGAGGCGGCGCTCAGTGAGCGCATCGACGCGCTCGATTGGATGACGCCGCAGACCAAGGTGCGTGCTCATGAGAAGCTGGCCGCCTTCACCCCCAAGATCGGCTACCCCGACAAGTGGAAGGACTATTCCAAGCTCACGGTGCGGCGCGACGACCTGGTCGGCAACGTGCGCCGCGCCGCCGAGTGGCAGTGGAACTATCAGGTGGAGCGGCTCGACAAGCCCGTGGACCGCTCCGAGTGGCAGATGAACCCGCAGGAGATCAACGCCTACTACAACCCCTCGAACAACGAGATCGTGTTCCCGGCAGCGATCCTGCAACCGCCGTTCTTCGATCCCAACGCCGACGCCGCGGTCAACTTCGGCGCCATCGGCGCGGTGATCGGCCATGAGATGGGGCACGGGTTCGATGACCAGGGCCGCAAGTTCGGGCCCGATGGCGCCATGCGCGACTGGTGGACGGCGGAGGATGCGCAGGTGTTCACCGCGCGTACCGCACGGCTGATCAAGCAGTTCTCGGAGTTCGAGGCGCTGCCCGGGCTGAAGGTGAATGGCGCCAACACCGTCGGGGAGAACATCGGCGATCTCGGCGGGCTCAACATGGCCCACGAAGCCTACCGGATCTCACTCAAGGGCCAGCCCGCGCCGGTGATCGACGGCCTGAGCGGCGATCAGCGCTTCTTCCTCGCCTACGCGCAGGTCTGGCGCGAGAAGTACCGCGAGGGAGCGCTGCGCGAGATGGTGATGTCGAACGAGCACAGCCCCTCGAAATTCCGCGTGAATGGGCCGCTGCCCAACATCGATGACTGGTACAGCGCCTTCAACGTGCAGCCGGGCGCGAAGCTCTACATCAAGCCGGAGGATCGGGTGCGGATCTGGTAGGGCTGCGCGCGTGCTGCGCTCAGGGCTTCACCACCGCAAGTATCACGATGGCGATCAGGAACAGGGACGGCAGCTCGTTGAACCAGCGATACCAGCGCTGCGAGTGCGGATTCACCCCGGCGCGCAGCGACCGCATCAGCCGGTAGCACCAGAAGTGGTATCCGACGAGCAGCGCGACCAGCAGCAGCTTCAGCCGCAGCCAGCCCTGCGCCAGGTAGGCCGGCGAGGCGAAGACCATCGCCAGCCCGAAGAGCACTGCCAGCAACGCTCCGACGGTCATGATGAAGAACAGCCGCCGCTCCATCACCACGAAGCGGGCGAGCCCGGGGGTATCGGTGGTGACCGCGTGGTACACGTACAGCCGCGGCAGGTAGAAGAGCCCCGCGAACCAGGTAACCACGAACACCACGTGCAAGGCCTTCAGCCACAGCATGGGCCGCGATTGTAGGGTAGCATCACGCACTTTCCACCCACGGCCCCCCCTCCACCATGTCTGACCACACGGCCTCTACAGCTACGCCCTTTCCGAGCAACATCGAGATCGCGCAGCGTGCCAAGCTGCGCCCCATCATCCCGCTGGCGCGGGAACGCCTGGGAATCCCGGAAGACAGCCTCGAGCCTTACGGGCATTACAAGGCGAAGGTGTCTCTCGACTACCTGGGGCAGCTCGCCGACCGCCCCGAGGGCAAGCTGGTGCTGGTCACCGCGATCTCCCCGACGCCGGCCGGGGAGGGCAAGACGACGACCACCGTCGGACTGGGCGATGCCCTGAACCTGCTCGGCAAGCGCGCCATCATCTGCCTGCGGGAGCCCGCGCTCGGACCAGTGTTCGGCATGAAGGGCGGTGCCGCCGGTGGCGGCTACTCGCAGGTCGTGCCCATGGAGGACATCAACCTCCATTTCACCGGCGACTTTGCCGCCATTGCGCTCGCCAACAACCTGCTGGCGGCGCTCATCGACAATCACATCCATCAGGGCAACGCGCTCGGCTTCGACGTGCGGCGGATCGCCTGGCGGCGCGTGGTGGACATCAACGACCGCGCCCTGCGCCAGATCGTCATCGCGCT